>NZ_JBJHPC010000909.1:0-1858 GCF_045257485.1 Streptomyces sp. YS-3
GCGCCCGCCCCGCCCGCAGGCGCGGACGGACGGTCGCCCTGGTGGTCGCCCTCGCGGCCGTCCTCGGCGGCGCGGCCGGGCTCGCCGCCCTCAAGTTCCGCGACAGCGGCGAGGACTCGACGACCACGACCACGCAGCCGCCCGCCACCGGTCCGGGCAAGTCCGGCAAGGCCGACGCGTCCGTGCCGCGCCCGCCCCGCCCGCAGGCGCGGACGGACGGTCGCCCTGGTGGTCGCCCTCGCGGCCGTCCTCGGCGGCGCGGCCGGGCTCGCCGCCCTCAAGTTCCGCGACAGCGGCGAGGACTCGACGACCACGACCACGCAGCCGCCCGCCACCGGTCCGGGCAAGTCCGGCAAGGCCGACGCGTCCGTGCCGGACGGCTGGAAGCGGGTGAAGGACCCGGCCGGGTTCACGCTCTTCGTGCCCGAGGGCTGGCGGCGCCAGATGGACGGCAAGGAGGTCGACTACACGCCGGACAACGGCCGCCACTACATCCGCGTCAGCGTCGGCAAGCCCGACTTCGAGAACCCGTACATGCACCAGCTGAACCTGGAGAAGGCGCTGGAGAAGCGGCTGCCCAAGTACCAGCGGGTGACGCTGCACTCCAACACCTTCCGGGACCAGGTGAACTCCTCGCTCTGGGAGTTCACGTACGTGGAGAAGAAGGGCTTTCCCGGCAAGCGGCACGCGATAGACCAGATGTACTTCGCCGACGGCGGCGCCGCCGAGTACGCGGTCTACATGTCGGGCCCGGAGTCCGACTGGGCGACCACCCGCGAGCAGTTCGACACCGTGCTGCGCGGCTGGCAGCCGCCCCCGCTGCACTGAGGAAGCGCGCGCCCCTCGCGCGCCCCGCGGGTCCTGCCCGCGCCCGGTCGATTCCCTCTCGTGACCTCGTACCCCGTTCCGGTCCGGCCCCGTGCGGCATGATGGCCACAGGACCAGGGAACGAGGGGAACCGGTGCCCGCAGCAGCCAGTGAACCGCGAGGCGGCGCGGCCGAGGACCGTCTCATCGCCGGACGCTACCGGCCGACGGCCCGGCTCGGCCGGGGCGGCATGGGCACCGTCTGGCGCGCCACCGACCAGCTCCTGGGCCGTGAGGTCGCCGTCAAGGCACTGCACCCCGACGGCGGCGCCCCCGCCACCGCCGCGCTGCGCGAGGCGCGTGCCGTGGCCCAGCTCAAGCACCCGCACGTCATCGGCGTCCACGACGTCGTCGAGCAGGACGGCCGCTCGTACATCGTGATGGAGCTGGTCGAGGGCGGTTCGCTCGCAGACCGGCTGCGCGGCGGCGGACCCGTCGACGCCCCCGGGGCGGCCCGGATCGGTATAGCGCTGCTCGGCGCGCTGAGCGCCGCGCACCGCCGGGGCGTACTCCACCGCGACCTCAAGCCCGCCAACGTCCTCCTGGAGGAGGGCACCGGCCGGGTCGTCCTCACCGACTTCGGTATCGCGCAGCTGCCGGGGTCGACCACGATCAGCGAGGACGGGGCCTTCGTCGGCTCGCCCGAGTACACCTCGCCCGAGCGCATGCAGGGCGCCGCCGCCGGGCCCGAGTCGGACCTGTGGTCCCTGGGCGCGCTGCTGTGCGCCGCCCTGAGCGGTGAATCGCCCTTCCACCGCGACTCCCTGGGCGGGGTGCTGCACGCGGTGGTCACCGACGAGATCCGCCCGCCCCTGGCCGCCGCCCCGCTGCTGCCGGTCGTACGCGGGCTGCTGGAGCGCGATCCGGCCCGCAGGCTGACCGCCGACGAGGCGCACGAGATGCTCTCCGCGTACGTGTCGGCCGGCTCCACCCCCGTCGCGCCCCGGCACTACACGCCGACCGACACGTACGCGGAGAGCATCTCGTGCGCC
>NZ_JBJHPC010000910.1:0-1855 GCF_045257485.1 Streptomyces sp. YS-3
CCCCCGCCCTCGCCACCCCCGCCTATCTGGCCTGGGCCCACGCGCAGGAGATGCGGGCCGAGATCGGCCCGCACACCTATGTGGCGGGCGCGCAGACCGACCCCGTCACCCGGGAGCGCCGCTGTCTGGTGGAGTACGCGGCACCGGAGCTGCTCACCTCTCCCGCCGCACTCGCCGAGCTGGAGCGGCGGCTCGCCGCCGCGCACCCGGACGCCGACGCCCTGCTGCTGCGGGCGCCCGGTGACACCGTGCTGCCCGCGCCCTGGCGCCCGTCGGTCAGCTATGTGCGCCACAGCGGCGCCGTGCCGCGAGCAGCCGAGCGGTCCGCCGGGCTCGCCGTCGTACCGGCAGGTCCCGAGCACGACCCGCTGATCACCCAGTGGCTGGTCCGCGCGATCGCCGACGGCTACGGCCCGGCGTCCGGCGACGCCCGAAGGACCGGGCTGGTCGACGCCGCGGCCACGGAGGTACGGGACGCCCCCGACCGGGTCTCCTTCCTGCTGACCCGCGACGGCCGCCCGATCGGTCACGCGTCCGTGCTGACCGAGGCTCAGGACGAGGTCACCGGCGCCGAGTTCGTCGACCTCTTCGACCTGCTGGTCGACGACGCCGACGCCGTACGGCCCGGGACCGCGGCGCTGGTCGCCGCGTGTGCCGCTCTCGCCGCCGAGCGGGGCCGGCCGCTGTTCGGCAACGTCGTGCACGACAGCACCGGTCCCGACAGCGGCGCCCGGGTCGTGGCCTCCCTCCAGGGGCGCGGCTGGCACCTCGACCACCGATTCTGGCGCCGCCCCCGCCCCGACGAGGAGACCTCCGTATGAGCACCGCCGTCCGCGAGGACCCGGTCGATCTGCCGCTGCTCTACCGGCTGTTCGACCTCTCCCCCGACGAGGACCTGCGGGTCCTGGTCCGCCGCGCCCGGGCCACCCGGGAGGCCCTGGTCCAGCTGGTCTTCTCCGTCGCCGAGCGGGCCGGACACCGCCTCGGCACCGGCTCCGCCGACGAACTGCGCCGCGCCCGCGCCCGCGCGGAGGGCTACCGGCGGCTGCACACCGCGATCAGCGCCGCCCACCGGGTCCACGTACTCAAGGGACCCGCGATCTCCCAGCACTACCCCGAAGGCGTCCTGCGGCCCACCGGCGACCTCGATCTGGTCGTGGCGGACGAGCGGGAACTGTGGGCCGTGGTGCGGGTGGTGCTCGGCCACCAGAGCGTCGAGAACCTCGACTACTCCGTGGTCGACGGCGAGCGGCGGCACATGATGGCCACCCTGTCCTGGACTCCGCTGGATCCGCTACTCGACCGCGACGCCAAGGTCGACGTGGGCACCGCCGCCTACTTCGGGGACGGCGCGGTCCTGCCCGTCCGCTCCCGGCCACCGTCCGACGAGGTGCTCACCAGTCTCCTGGCGATAGCGGAGGAGCGGTTCCAGCGCGCCTTCCACGCCGTCGACGCGATCGACGTGATCGTCCTGTCCCGGATCGGCCCGGAGTCGGTCGCCTCGGCCGAGGCCACGGTCCGCGAGTTCCGGCTGGCCCCGGAGGTGACGGAACTCCTCGCCCACGCCGGGCGGTGCGCCCCGCTCGGCCCCTTCGAGGAGCTGCGCCGACGGCTGGAGCCCGCCGCCGAGCAGGAGCGCGAGCGGCGCTCCGCGGCGACCGCCGCACCGCCCGCCCGGGTCCGTTACGGCATGGAGCTGCGCCGGGCCCACCGGCCCGACTGGCGGCGCGCGGTGGAGCACCACGCGGGCGGCGACACCCTGATGCTGACCCCGGTCGGCGACTATCTGCTGGTCGAGTCCGAACTGGTCGCGCCGGACCGGTACGAGGCGGCCCTCGCCGCCCTCCCCCACCTG
>NZ_JBJHPC010000092.1:0-17421 GCF_045257485.1 Streptomyces sp. YS-3
CCTCCCTCCCCGCGCCCCTACGGTCAAGGAAGTCAGCACATGGCCGTGTGCCCGAGTGGCTCAGGGGCTCGTCTGCAAAGCGAGTTACGCGGGTTCGATCCCCGCCACGGCCTCCAGCAACACCCGAGAGCGGGCGCCCCCATGACGCGGGGGACGCCCGCTCTTGCCGTTCACTGGCTCAGGCCACCGGTTCCAGGACCAGCGGATCCGACAGCCCACCGGAGTTCTCGCAACCCATCTCCTTCACGACCTTGAGCGACGCGGCATGTAACACGCTCAGGGACGCTTCCCGGAACTCCTGCGTGTTCGGCGTCGTCCGATTGCCGCGGGCATCCACCCGGCCGTGGACCCGAACAGGCCGAGCCCCAGCCCCACCCGACTCCGGGCTCACACACTCGAAGTACAGGTCCGACTCTCCCGCTCGCGCCGAGGCCCTCTTCCCCAGCCGATACAACTGAGCTCCCTCCGGGTGCCGGGTGTCCCCCACATCCGAAGGGGCGTAAATGTCGTACTGGACACGGAAGCTCCCCCGCTTTTCCTCTCCGGCGACCACGCAGAGGGTGGAACTGGAACGAGACCAGTTCACACCTTTCCGATGCTCGGACTCCAGGAACTTCGCCGTCTCCGGGAGCCCGTCCGCAGACGTATCCGCGAAGAGGCTCGCCCCGGTCAGCTTCCGCAGGGCGTCCGCCGCAGCATGCTGTGAGAACAGGCCGTCACAGACACGCGAAGCGGTAAGGGAATCATCTTCGTCGTCACCACCACAAGCCGAGAGCACGGCTGCCAGAACCAACGGCGCCCCCGCAATCCAGACGCCCTTCCGCCCGCGCACCATCCACCCCTTCCCACGCGATCAACCAGTCTCGGGATCGTTACCCTGCTGGTTCTCCCTGTCGTTCCCTCTCCCGTAACCGATATCGAAGGCGTCTTTCAAGTCTCTTGAGAAGTCACTGTTGAGGTCGAGGCCGTGCTGCTGCCGGAAGTGGATAAGTGGCGCCTCCGCACTGCTTTCACCCCCTCGATAAATCAGGGTCTTGTTATCTCTGACCTCACCTTCGATCTGCTCTTTCCGACTCTCGGCCGACTTGTCCGACCAGTCGCCGACCACCTGACCGGCGAGCTGCTCAATCGCACCATGGCCCGTGTCTACGGCGAGCGGAACGACAATCGCGGCAGCTCCCGCCGCCGCAGCCGATGCCGGCAGGAAGGCGACGCCTGCGGCGATCGCCGAGGTCGTGCCGAATTCGACCCATGCTGAGCGCTTCTCGTGGGCCTTCTCGTACTCCTCGTACTTCTTGTTCCCTTCCGCCTCTACCTGGTCCGCACGCGATTGGTCGAGCATTCCCTGCACCTCGGCCCCCATGCCGACCGCAGCGCGGGCCCCACCATGTTCGATCCTGCCGTCTGCCCCCACTTGGGCCTCCAGCACGCTGGTGGTGTACAGCCGCTCGGCCGTCGAGACGGCGGCATACGAATCTGGGTGCTGTCCGAGTGCGCTCAGGAACTTCCGGGCCGACAACTGATCGAACTGAGCGTGGGAGTCGGGCGACTTGTGAGGCGCAAAAACGCTCTGGGGGTCGTTCTTCTCAAGCGCCCAGTTGATGTCGTCGACATAGCCGGCGGCCATGTTGCCCAGGCTGTCAGCCAACGCTTCCTGATGCTTGAGCAGCTTCGCGTCGTCCCCGTATTTCGAGACGACGTCCGCCATGATCCCGGCCGAGGTCTCATCTCGGTGCAGCTCCGGACGCGGGTCGTCCCAGGCGTGCCCGAGTGTGGCCGACTCCAATGCGTGACCGAAAGCGTCCGTCGTGTAGGCGGCGGATTCCTTGACATCGCTTGGACTGTGACTGCCAGTATCCGGGAAGGACTTGTACCCTTCTTTACCGAAGTAGTCGAGGTAATTCTCGATCCGCTCTCCAGACTTGTCCTTCCCCAGGTCCGCCGTCCCGCTCTTCACAGTCCCGTCCTCGTTGTACGCGGTCGGATCCGCGGAGAAGAACTGCTTCGAGGCCTCCGGGCTGTGGCCGAGCGCCTCCAGCATGGACGTCACCGGGTCGTAGCCGGAACCGTTCACCCCGGAGGGGTTGAACGGGTTCTTCTGCCAGCCCCCGACCGGCTTCGTGTCTGCGAACAGGTACGGGTTCTTCTGGTGCAGCTGGACCACGTGCTCAGCGATCGGGTCAAGGAACTTGGGATCATAGTTCCCGTATCTCATGATGCCGCCGAGGAGCTGATAGCCGTACGGAGGATTCATGTCGTACTTGGCCAGCGGAATCCGCTGTGTACCAAGCTTTCGCAGCTCCGTGCCCCACGTATCCGGCAGATGCCACTTATTGTCGGGATCAGTCGCCGTGGCCAGACTGAGCCCGAGGTTCTTCTGCAGCTCCTGGACGTCCTTGAGCCGCTCCTTGTCCACCTTCGCGTAGTCATACGTGTCCGTCGACAACTGCCCGAAGAACTCCAGCGCGCCCTTCGGTCCCAGCTTCGAGTAGAAGGTCGTGGTGAACTCCGCCGAGCCGTGGTTGTCCCGCAACAGCTCGTTCAGTTGGTTGAGTTCGGTGTGAGTGAGGGCCCGGCCCTTGGAGGCGAGATCGAGCGCACGCTGCGCCTCCTCCGCGTCCAGACTGGAGAACCGTGGCGTGGTGAAGTTGTTGGCGTCGGTGACGTTCGCCGCCAGCGCGCGCCGCAACGCCTCATCCGCATCGTCGCACTCGTCGACCAGCGCCTTGATGCGCTGCTGCCACTGCGCGAGGTTGTCCTTCTGCTTCTGCAGTTCGAGGGAGATGCCCGGATCGTGGCGGGCGGTGTAGTCACCGGAAAGCGAATAGCGGGCCGTGACCCGGCCCTGGGCGTCCACCACGATCCCGGTCTTCTCCGAACCGTCGACGATCTTCTGTAACTCGTCCTTGGCCCGCTTGAACGCCCCGTACCCGTCCGCCAGAACCGCGTGGATCCCCTTCGCCTCCGCCGCTGCGTCCTCGAACTCCTTCGCCGTCTTGTCGATGAACTGCCTGGTGACCCCCGCGTTCACCCCCGCCCAGTCCGCCTTGTCGGCGTGCGCCTTCATGCCCGTGCGGGCCTCCTCGGCGAGGGTCTTGAGACGGGTGGCCATGTCCGACCAGTCGTCGACCGCGGTCTTCAGCTTGTCGAGCGGCGCGTTGACCACGTCGTCGTACGTGAGCATGTCCTGATACCGACCTTGATGGCTCGAAGTCCCTGTACGTACCTGACGCCTGTCCCAAGTCCTGGACCTGGACGTCAGGTCGTCGTCGTCTTCTTTTCGTCTACTTCAGGTATTCGTCGATCCGCGACACCGCGAGCAGCTCGCCCCCGACGCGCTGGTCGTCCTTGGCGTGCGCGGCCATCGAGTAGTCGAGATGGTTCGAGATCTGCGCGCAGGCGTCGCTGAGGGTACGCAACTGGGTGTCCCACTTGGCGCGGACCTTCGCGAGTTCGGCGCCGCAGGTGAAGTTGCGGGCGGCGAGCGCGGTCGCCGCGGCCCCGGTGGATTCGCGGGCGTGATTGCCGTCGCGCCTGAGCCCGTCGTGGAGCTTGAAGGCGTCCCCGCCGACCACACCGAGGTCGTCACGCCGCACGCTCAGGTCGGCAGTGGCCGGACCGCTCGGCCCGTCGTCGACGCGGTTCAGCCGCATCGCCACGTTCGCAGCCGCACTCGCCTGCGCCTGACGCCACTCTTCCTCGAACGACATGCGGACCCTGCCCCCGTACGCCCCCGGACGACTCTTTACCGATCCCAAACCGTACGGAGGGCCCGCTCTTCGCGCCAGCACATCCTCCGGCTATGGGAGGACGTGGCCGTTTCATCCCCCCTGAATGGCTGGGATGGGGCGGGTGGTGTGTTGACGAGGTCGTGGGTGCTGGAGGGGTTTGCAGGTGCTGCCCGTGTTGCCGGTGTGCCGGTGCCGGTGTGGCTTACGGGGTGCGGCGGCGCGACCGTACGAGCAGGATCGCCACCGCCGACACCACGACGCCCGCCGCGCCGAGTCCGACCCACAGGCCCGTGTTACCGCCCCCGTCGTCCGACTCGCGCGCGGCGGCCTCGGCGGGTGCGGGCTTGGCCGAGGCGGTGGGCGACGGGGCCGGGGAGGCGGATCCCTGCGGCGTCCCGGCCGGGGCCAGGTCGGGCAGCGGCCACTCGTCGGCCGGGCCCGGGTCGCCGGGGGTCTTCAGGGCGACGCGGGGGCGGACGACGCCGTATCCGATGTAGTCACTGCGCTTGTCCCCGTTCTTGGGGCCGCCGGCGGTGTTGAGCAGGACGCGGAGGACCTGGTTGTTGGTCCACTGGGGGTACTTGGACCAGATGAGGGCGGCGGAGGCGGAGGCGAGGGCGGTGGCACCGCTTGTGCCATGTCCGGAGCAGATCTGTGTCCCTCCGGTGCACGAACTGACGATGTCTTCGCCCGGAGCCGCGAGATCGACCTGTGTGCCGTGCTCGGACTCCTTGGTCGCCTCGATCTTCTTGTCCACGGCTGCCACGCCCACGGCGCCCGGGGTGGCAGCCGGATACTCAAGCCGGTTTCCCCGGTCCCCGCTGTTGCCCGCGGCGGCGAAGACCAAGGCACCCTTGTTCACGGCGTATTTCACCGCGCTGGTGAGTTCGTCCGAGCCCTCCGGCGCGCCCTGCGAGACGTTGATCACCTTGGCGCCGTGGTCGGTCGCGTAACGAATGCCCTCGCTCATCTTCTTGACGAACATGGGGATGTCCGCGAGTTTCGACGCCTCATCGGCCTTGGGCAGCCTGACCGGGAGGATCTTGGCTCCCGGCGCCAGGCCGTAGGCTCCATCCGCTGTCGATCGCTTGCCGGTGCCCGCGATCAACGAGGCCATCGCGGTTCCGTGCCCCGTGCCATCGGTGTGTTCGTCGCCGCCCTGCTTCGAAAGATCGAGACCAGGAAGCACCTGCCCCCGGAGATCAGTCAGGCTGTCGTCGACGCCTGTGTCCACGACAGCGACAGTCACCCCCTTGCCGGTGCTCGTCTTCCACATCTCGTCCACCTGCATCGCGTCGAGATGCCATTGGCGTTGACGCACCGACTCGGCATGCGCGGGCGTGGCGGCGGCAACGCCCACCAGCAGCGTTCCCAAGAGGAGGGACACGGCACGGCCGTGCCTCGTTACCCGATGGCTGCTGGTAGGCATGCGCTTCCTTCGTAGGGCTCAGTCGATTACAGGCGGCACGATACGGCGGTCGCTCTGCTGCCAGGTCTCCTCGTCCTCGGTGAGGTAGTCCGGGCGCTCGCCCTCGCGCTCGTCGCGACGCCCGGCGGGGCCGTGCGTACCGGGCGGAATCATCCCCCGGCCGCCGGAACGACCGGCTCGCGATTCGCCTTCGGCCGTGGCATTGCGTACGAGACCCGAGCCGCCCTCCGTGAACGGACGGCCGCTCCGGGTGCCCGGCTCGGTCGGGCGACCACCGACGATGCCGCCGGGCTCGCCCGCCAGACGGCGTCCACCGGAGACGCCTCCCCGGCCTCCGCCGCCGCCCACATGGCCACCAGCGCCCTGGCCCATCGGGGGACGGCCCTGCATGCCTTGAGTGCCCCTGAGGCCCTGCCGGCCCTCGTCGCCGACGACGGTGCCCCGGGGGATGCCGCTCGTGGGCCGGCCTTCACCGGGCGGTACGGGACGGCCGCCGACGATGCCGGGCTCTCGCGGCAGCGCGCTCGGGGGCAGACCCCCCACAGTGCCGCGCCCGGGAAGCCCGGTGCCACGAAGGCCGCCCGTCGCCTGCCGACCGCCCAGGACGCCGGGTTCCGGTACCCCGCCCTTCCCGCTGCCGGTGAAAGTGGGCGGGACGATTCCGACGGGCGGCACAAGACCGATGTCCGGCCTACCGAGGGGCGGCGGGGTGGAAGTGACAGTCGGTCCAACGGGGGTGACGTGTGTAGGCGGCGGCAGCGTGTGGATGCCATCGATTTCCGTACCGACAGGTACGTCAGGTACGTCAGGTACGTGCGTGGACGGTCTGACTCCGACCGGAGTCACGGTGTGCTGCGTCACCGGGGTGCTGTGTGTCGTCCCCGACGGGGTCGAGCGGTAGTCACTGGTCGATGCAGTCGAAGTCCGGCTACCTCGGGTAGGGGATGACTGGGCCCCCTGAACGTGCTGCATGCCCTGACGGTCGAACCCCTCGGGCACAAACACCGCCGGCGGCGGCGGAAACACCGGCGGCCTCAACCCCGCCACCTGCTCCCCCGACTGCACATACACATCCGCGAGCCGCTTCAGCTCGCGCACCGCCTCCTGCCGCTGCCCCTCCATCTTCTCGTTGAGGCCGGTCAGCTTCGCCGACGCGTCGCGGGCGTCCTTCTGGCCGTCGGGGTCGTGGTGGGCCGCGATGTACAGCTTCTGGGTGTCCGTCGCCTGCTGCTTGAGGGCCGGGTCGTACTCCGGGACCGCCGACTTCGCCTGGGTGATCGCGTGGGAGACCGAGGCCAGCCAACCCGAGGCGTCCTGGCTGTACTTGCCCAGTTCCAGCGTGGCCATGGCCGCGTCGTGGCCCCAGTCCGTGAACGCCTTCGCGCCCTCGCCCTGCCAGACCACCCGGCTCATGTGCAGCTTGAGGTCGTCGCCGATCTTCGTGATCGTCGTGGCCGCCTTCGCCAGCTTCTGGGCCAGGCCGTGGGCGGAGTCGCCCTTCATCCCCTGGACCATGGTCCACAGTTCCTGGTGGGACTTGGACTCGAAGTCCGTACGCTCCACCGGCGGCGTCTTCGGCGCCCCCTGCGCGCCCTCACCGCTGCGGCCCTTGTTCTCAGCCATCCCGTCGCACCACCATTCCCCGACTTCCGTCGTCCCCCGTCACGTACGCGGCGAGCGCCGCGTCCGCCGCGTCGTCCGCCGCCGCGTCCATCAGATCGTGCCGCCCGTCGCGCCCTTGTCCGGCGCGGGCCCGGTGGCCTGCGGCGGCGCGCCCGGGGTCGTCCCCGGCCCGTACGCGTCGTACTGCTTGTGCAGCTCGTCGCTGATCGCGCGCATGCGGTCGCGGACGTCCGCGTCCACGCCGTCGTACCCGTTCTCCGCCGCCAGTACGGCAATGCACAGGCCCTCGATCTGCATGCTCAGCGCCTTGGAGAGCTGGCTGATCTGCTCGTGGACGACCTCGTACACCCCGTACAGGAACGCGCTCTCCTTGAAGGAGTCCGGTCCCAGCTCCGACTTGGCCAGGCGGTCCGCGCCGATCTTCACCGAGGACGCCTCGGACTCGTTGAGCTCGGTGAGCAGCGCGTCGACCCGCTTCTTGAACGTGAGCATCGACTCGGCCTCGCGGGCCATGTCCGCCGCCGCCGCGACGGCGGCACCGGCCGCCGCTCCGAACCCGGGCATCATCCCGAGCACCGGCACCAGCGCTTCCATTCCGGGCGCCGCGCCCCCGTTGCCGTCCTGCGCCACAGTCGCCTCCCCGTTCGCCGTTCCCCGTACAGCTCCGAAAGCAACTGTAGTCAGCACCGCTGACAGACTGAACTCCTCCCTCTGCTTTCGGTCTTGACCGATCGCTTCTCTTGCGAGGACACGTCTGTGACCGGATGGGTTCCCGTGCCACAACAAAACCGGGCGGGACGCATCGGTCTCGTCCCGCCCGGCCACCCCTCAGCGCGTCAGCCCCCTACGCGTTCCCCGCCGTCACCACCGCCGCCTGCGGGCGGATCGGGAGGCGGTTGACCGGGCGGCCCGTCGCCGCGCGGACCGCCGAGGCGATCGCCGCCGGGCTCGTCACCACCGGGACCGCGCTCGCCGCCTTCGCGCCGAAGGGGGCCACCACGTCGCGCTCCTCCACCAGCTTCACGATGCGGATGTCGGGGGCGTCCAGGGCCGTGGGAAGGGCGTAGCCCGTCAGGTCGGGGTGGCGGACCAGGCCGCGCGCCGTGCGGAGGTTCTCCGTCAGCGCCGCGCCCACGCCCTGGGTCACACCCGCCTCGATACGGGCCACCAGTTGCGCGGGGTTGAGGACGCGGCCCACGTCCTGGGCGACCGCCAGCTCCACCACGCGGACCGAGCCGATCTCGATGTCCACGTCCACCACCGCGCGGATCGCGCAGAACGCCAGGCCCACGAAGGCGTCGCCCTGGCCCGTCTCGTCCAGGGGCTCGGTGGGGTGCGGGCGGCACTGGGCCGTGGCCCAGAGCTCCTTGCCGTCCATCGCCTCGGTGACCGTCGTGGACAGCACACCGTCGTACGACGTGATCTTGCCGTCGGCGATCTGGAGCAGCTCCGTGGACATGCCGAACTTGTGCGCCAGGGGCTGCAGGAGCTGGGTGCGCACCATTTTGGCCGCGCGTTCCACCGCTCCCCCGGACACCCACGTGTGGCGGCCGTGCGACGCCGGTCCCGCGGGGGGCTGGTCCGTGTCGACGGGGGCCACGTGGACCTCCTCGATGCCCAGCGTCTCCTGGACGATCTGGCGGGCCAGCGTCGTGAAGCCCTGGCCCGTGTCGACCGCGGCGCAGATCACCGTGGCGACGCCGTCCTGCACCTTGACCGTGGCCGTCGACACCTCGTCCGTGCCCTCGGCGCCGAGCATGTGCACCATGCCGAGGGCGTAGCCGACGCCCCGGCGCACCGCGCCCGGCTCGCCCGCGCCCTCGGGGCCGCCCGGCAGCAGCCAGTCGTCCTCCGGGGCGTCCTTGGGAAGGGTGGGCAGGGGGAAGTCCCGTACGGCCGTGAGCAGTTCGGCCACGGGGGCCGGGCACGTCACCGTCTGGCCCGTCGGGAGCAGGTCGCCCGTCGCCAGGACGTTGCGCAGACGCAGCTCCGCCGGGTCGATGCCCAGTTTGGCCGCCAGCTTGTCCATCTGGCCCTCGTAGGCCGCGCACACCTGCATCGCGCCCTCGCCCCGGACGTGGCCGGAGGGCGGGTTGTTCGTACGGACCGCCCAGCCCTCGACGAAGGCGTGCGGGACGACGTACGGGCCGCAGGCGAACGCCACCGCGGCGGCCAGCGACTCGGACGACGCCTGCGCGTACGCGCCCGCGTCCAGCAGGATCTGCGCCTCCACCTTGACCAGACGGCCCTCCGCGTCCGCGTGGTGGCGGTAGCGCAGCAGGGTGGGGTGGCGGTGGGCGTGGCCCAGGAAGGATTCCTCACGGGTCGCCGTCAGCTTCACCGGGCAGCCGGTGCGCAGCGCGAGCAGGCCGAGCGGCAGCTGGAAGCCCAGGTCCTCGCGGTCGCCGGTGGCGCCGGGCACGCCCGTGACGACCACCTTCACGCGCTCGGGGTCCAGGCCGAAGCACGCCGCCGCGAGGTCCCGGTCGGCGTGCGGGTCGGTGGAGGCGGTGTAGATCTCCACGCCGCCGTCGGGGCGCGGCACCGCGAGCCCGGCCTCGGCGCCGATCGGCGCCGGGTCCTGGCGGCCGATGCGGTACAGGCCCTCCACCACGACCTCGCCGGTCACGTCCGGGTCGCCGTACTGGAGCGGGATGTGGCGGATCAGATTGCCGTCGGGGTGCAGCGGTTCGGCGCCGAACGCCTTCTCCGGGTCGGTGACCGGTTCGAGCAGCTCGTACTCGACCGCGATCGCCGCCGCCGCCAGCCGGGCCGTGTCGGGGTGGTCGGCGGCCACCGCCGCGATCGGCTCGCCGTGGTGGCGTACGACGTCGGCGGCGAAGACCGGACGGTCCGCGACCCCCCGGCCGTGCGCGGCGTCGCCGGGCACGTCGGCGTGGGTCACCACGGCCCGTACGCCCGGCATCTCGGCCGCGGCCGAGGTGTCGATGGAGACGATCCGGGCCGAGGCGTGCGGTGAGCGCAGCACGGCCGCCCACAGCAGGCCCTCGGCCCACAGGTCGGAGGCGTACGGGAAGGTGCCCTCGGCCTTGGCGCGCGCGTCGGCGGGGCGGAGCGGGGCGCCGAGCCCGTGGGTGGGCGTGGCGGGCTGCTCGGGGCCGGTGCCCGCGCCGTCGACCGCCGTGGTGGCCGCGGTCGTCGCGGTGGCTGCGTCGTTGCTCACGCCATGCCTCCGTCGTGCGTGTGCGAGGGCTGGACGCCGCCCGCGCCGGGGCCCGCCTGGTGCGGAATACGGGCTTCTTCGGTGGTCGCCGCGGGCTGCCCGGCCGGGCGGCCCGAAGACCGGCCCGCCGTGTCGCCGGGCGAGGCCGTCTGCGCCTCGCGCCCGGCCACCACCTCGCGTACGGCGTCGAGCACGCCCCGGTAGCCGGAGCAGCGGCACAGGTTGCCGCAGAGCGCCTGCCGGGTCTCCAGCTCGGTCGGCGCGTGGTTGCCCTCCAGCAGGTCGTGGAGGGTCATGGCCATGCCGGGGATGCAGAAACCGCACTGCACGGCCCCGCACGCGGCCAGCGCGCGCTGGACGTCGGAGGGTTCGCCGTCGGTGGCGAGGCCCTCGACCGTCCGTACCTCGGAGCCCGCGGTGGTGGCGGCGGGCACCAGGCAGGAGGCCACAAGACGGCCGTCCACCTGCACGTTGCACGCGCCGCACTCGCCCTGCGAGCAGCCGTCCTTGGCCCCGGCGAGCCCCAGGCGCTCGCGCAGCACATAGAGCAGCGACTCGCCGACCCACGCCTCGGTGACGGGCCGGTCGGTGCCGTTGACGCGCAGGACGTAGGAGGCACGGGGGTGCTCCAGGTCGGCGGCGGGCGGCAGCTGCGGCTCGGGCTCGGGGTGGAGCGCGGCCACGGGTTCGGGGTGGAGGGCCGATACGGGTCCGGGCTCGGGGTCCGGTGCCGCTTCCTGTACGGAGGCCGGTTCCGGGGCCGACTCCGGCTCGGGCTCGGGCTCCGGGAGCGGCTGGGCCGGCTCGGTGGGGACGGGAAGCTCATCGGCGTGGACGGGCCGCTCGTCCGCGTGGACGGGACGCCGGTCCGCGTGCCCGGTCCCGGGCACCGGCTCGGCGGGCGGCAGCGGAACGGCGACCGGCTCCGCGTCGGCCGGCTCGGCGCCGGACGCGTCCGGCGCCTCCGCCGCCGCCCGGACGTCCTCGCGCTCGTGCCCGAATTCGTGCCCGTGCTCGTGCTCGTGCCGCTCCTCGGGGAGCTCCTGCCGTACCTCCGTCGCCAGCGCCGCCGCCCAGGGCGCGGGCGCGCCGCCGGGCAGGGTCGCGCCGGGGTGGGGCGCGTTCCAGGACAGGACCGGTTCCTCGCGTACGGGCCCGGGGGCCGCCGGGGTGTCCATGGGCGCCGAGAGGTCCGGGGAGGCCTGGCGGCGGGCGTCCAGGGCCGCCTGGTGGTGTGCCTGCGCGAAGTCCTCCACGCGCGCGTCGGCGGCCTCGGGGCTCGCCTCCACGGCGGGCTCGGGCTCCAGCGGCGGTTCGGGACGGGGCTCGGGGTGCGGCTGCGGCTGTTCGGTCGCCCAGGGCGCGGCGGCGCCGCCGGGCAGGGTCGCCGGAGGGGTCGTACCCCACTGCTCGATCAGAGAGGATGTACTGAATTCGCCCGATTCATCCGGCAGTTCACCACCGGCGACCGGGATCGTCCACTGACCGCTGGGCTGTCCGTGCTGCGCCGGGTCGTCCGGAAACGTCCACTGGCCGGTGGCGTGCCGGTCCTGCGGAGCCTCGCCCAGCGGATCGCTGAGCGGGTCCGGCCCGGACTGCGGGGGCGCGGACGCGTCGGGCCACCGCACCGACCGCACCTGGCTCTCGCCCCGGTCCGGCTCGGACGGCGGCGCCGGGAACGTCCAGGCGCCGGTCGAGGCCGGGTCGGTCGCGGCGGCGGGCGTCAACGGCACGATCATCGGCGGCACATAGCCGTGCCCGGGCGCGGCCAGCGGGTCACCGCCGAGCAGCGCGTCCAGGTCGGGGGGCAGCTGGACGAAGGCGGTCGCGCCGTCGTCGTACTCACCGCCCTGCGGGACCGGCTGCCAGCCGCCCGTCCCCCGCGCTCCTTCGGCAGTGTGGTTGCCGCGGTCGCCGTGGTCGCCGTGGTTGCCGTGGTTGTCGCTCACGACAGCGCCCTCCCCAGTGCTCGTCGGGCCAGTGCGGCGACCGTGCGCCGCAGGTGCAGGACGGCGGGCGACAGCGCGGGGGGCTCCGTGCCGTCGGCCGCCGGTGCCGGGTCCGGGATGCAGGCGGCGGCCACGTACTCACCGAAGGCGCTCAGCGCCTCCGGGGCCAGCGCCGCCCGCTCGCCGTCCCAGTCGATCAGGGAGGCGATCCAGCGCTCGGCCTCCAGGGGCCGCAGCGGCATCGGCGCGATCGCGCCCACCGCGCAGCGCACCCCGCGCCGGGCCGGGTCCAGGACGACCGCGACCGAGGCGGTGGCGCGGCCGGGGCCGGTGCGGCCGGTCGCCTTCAGGAACACCTGGGGGGCGTGCAGCAGGGGCACGCGGACATGGCCGATGAGTTCGGCGGGGGCCAGCAGTTCGCGCCCGGCCAGCAGGTGCGAGACCGGGATCTCCCGGCGGGCGCCCTCGGGGCCCGCGATGACCAGCGTGGCCTCCAGCGCGGCCAGCACGGGCAGCGCGTCGCCGGTGGGCGCCGCGGAGACGATGTTGCCGCCCAGGGTGCCCGCGTTGCGGATCTGCGGGGGTCCGGCGGCGCGTGCCGCCGCCGCGAGCGCCGGGATCAGCGCCGCGAAGTCCGGGCGTCCCATCCGCGCGTGCGTGAGCCCCGCGCCGAGCAGGGCGTGGCCGTCCTGGTACTGCCAGCCGCGGATCTCGTTGATCCGGCCGAGGCCGACGAGGCCCGCGGGGCGCAGCAGGCCCCGGTTCACCGCCGCCATCAGATCGGTGCCGCCCGCGACGGGCACGGCGGCGGGCATGGCGGCGAGCGCCGCCACGGCCTCGTCGAGCGAGGCCGGCAGTGTCACCGACTGCGCCGCCTGCGGTGCGTGCGTGGTCAACCCAGCTGCCCCTTCCCGGTGTCCCGGCCGTCCCGACTGTCCCGCCAGTGTGTGGCTGTGTTGCTGCGCGTTGGCCGTACGGTACGTGCTCACAGCCCGGACGTGGCAACTCTGGCACATCTTCCGAGCCGCCCGACGCGAGGGTCCGCGAAGGGCAGTTCCGTCCCCGACCAGGGGAATGGTCCGGATTCACGGTGGTTGTACGACTTATCCGTACGGGACAGTCACGGATCACCGTTCCAGGGTCGCGGGCGGGCGGTCACCGTCTTGCCGCCCGGCTCACACGTTTGGGGGCGACCCGTCGATCGGGCGTCCGAGGCCGCCTTCCATCTTTTCGGGGGCCGGGCGCTTCTGCCAGGGCAACGGGCCGCCGGGCGGCCGGTAGCCGACGCCGAGGGCGTCAAGTCGCGCGTAGTGGGCGCGCATTCGGCGCTCGAACCCGGCGAAGTCGCGCGCGGCGGGGGCGGGCAGCGCCGACCACGCCACCTCGGCGAACGCCGCGAGCCGGGGGAACACCTGGTAGTCCACGCGTCCCTGGTCCCGCATCACCTCGGTCCAGACATTGGCCTGAGTGCCCAGCACGTGCCGCGCCTCGGCCTCCGTCAGCTCGGACGGAACGGGCTCGAAGCGGTAGACGTCCTCCAGCGTCCGTACGTATCCGATCGGCATCGGCTCGTCGGGGCCGTCGGCCTGCCGGTGGTCCAAGTAGACCTGCTGCTCGGGGCACATGACCACGTCGTGACCGGCCCGGGCGGCCTCGATGCCGCCCGCGTAGCCGCGCCAGGAGGAGACGGCCGCGCCGGGCGCCAGGCCGCCCTCCAGGATCTCGTCCCAGCCGATGAGGCGCCGGCCCCGCTCGGTGAGCCAGCGGTCGAAGTGGCGGATGAACCACGACTGGAGTTCGTCCTCACCGGCCAGTCCCAGCTCCTCGATGCGGGCCCGGGCGGTGGCGGACGCCTTCCACTGGTCCTTGGGGCACTCGTCGCCGCCGATGTGGACGAAGGGCGACGTGGCGGCGGGGAAGAGCCGCAGGATCTCCTCCAGCACGCCCTCGTAGAAGCGGAGGGTGTTGTCAGTGGGGGCGAGTACGTTCGGATTGACGCCCCAGGTGTCCCAGACGGAGAGGCGGGTCGTGTCGATGACGTCGGTGTTGCCCAGTTCCGGGTATGCGGCGATGGCCGCCTGCGAGTGGCCGGGGATGTCGATTTCCGGAACCACCGAGATATGCCGCTCGGCGGCGTACGCGACGATCTCGCGGATGTCGTCCTGGGTGTAGAAGCCGCCGTGCGGCTCCTCGGTCCACAACGGCGAGGCGCGATGGCCGTACTTGGTCCGCGAGCGCCAGGCGCCGACCTCCGTGAGCCGGGGGAAGCGCTTGATCTCCACGCGCCAGCCCTGGTCGTCGGTGAGGTGGAAGTGGAAGACGTTCAGCTTGTGCGCGGCGAGCAGATCCAGGTAGCGCAGCACGCCGTCCTTCGGCATGAAGTGGCGTGAAACGTCCAGCATCAGGCCGCGCCAGGCGAACCGGGGCGCGTCCTCGACGACTTGGCGGGCGACGGCGCGCTCCGCGCCCGGGTCCGCGCACGCCCTGCGGTAGGCGTCGGGGCCGAGCAGCTGGCGGAAGGTCTGCGCACCCCAGAACACCCCGGCCGGGCCGCCGCCGACGAGCTCGACCGCCGCCGTCCCCACGGTGAGCCGGTACGCCTCGGGGGCGAGGGCCGCGTCGAGGCGCAGGGTCACGGTGTCCGGGGCGCCGGGCTGCCCGGGCGGCAGCGGGCGGGCGAGCGCCGCGCCGAGGGCGGACCGCAGCCAGTGGGCCACGCCCTCGGTGCCGGGGCCGGCCGCGAGCGCGGTCGCCTCCCGCAGGACGAAGGCGCCCTCCCCGTGTTCCACGGAGACGGGCGCCGGAACGAGATCCACCAAGTCCAGGGGCATGGGGGGCACGGTAGCCCCCCGGTCGGCGTACGGCCGCGGGCCGGTGGGGCCTGAGCGCGCAGTTCCCCGCGCCCCCAGGTGCCTGGGGGCGCGGGGAACTGCGCGAGCGGCCATCCACGGCCCTCAGCCGAAGGCGCACCGCGACCCGAACGGCGTTACTTCCCGCCCTTGCCGCCGTCCTTGCCGCCCTTGTCCTTGTCGCCACCCGCGCCCATGGACTCGTAGATCTCCTTGCACATGGGGCACACCGGGTACTTCTTCGGGTCGCGGCCCGGCACCCAGACCTTGCCGCAGAGCGCGACGACGGGGGTGCCGTCGAGCGCGCTCGCCATGATCTTGTCCTTCTGGACGTAATGGGCGAAGCGCTCGTGGTCGCCGTCGCCGTTCGACACCTGCGGCGTCGGCTCGACGAGGGTCCCCGTACCTGCCCCGCGCTCGGGCTCAAGAGTGCTCATAAGTTCCTAGCGTACTGAAGCGCGGCGGCATCAGTTCAGCGAAGGGTCGTCCGGGTACGTCGCCACCATCGCCAGCTCGCTGCGCTGCCGGCGCAGCACCGCACGCCACAGGGACTCCGGCTCCGGCGAGGAGACGTCACCGGGTTCGGACTCCACCACGTACCAGGCCCCGTCCGTCAGCTCGGCCTCCAGCTGGCCCGGTCCCCAGCCCGAGTACCCGGCGAAGATCCGCAGCGAGCCGAGGGCGGCGGCGAGCAGCTCCGGCGGCGCCTCCAGGTCGACCAGGCCGATCGCCCCGTATATCCGGCGCCAGCCGAGCGGGCCCTCGTCACCGGGGATGACGGCGACGCCGAGCGCGGAGTCCAGCGAGACCGGGCCGCCCTGGAAGACCACGCCGGGCTCACCGGCGAGGGACGCCCACGGCTCCAGGATGTCGCCGACACCGACCGGGGTCGGACGGTTGAGGACCACGCCGAGCGAGCCCTCCTCGTCGTGGTCGAGGAGCAGCACCACCGCGCGGTCGAAGTTCGGATCCGCGAGGGCGGGGGTGGCGACGAGCAGCCGCCCTGTGAGCGAGGACACCTCGGTCATGCCGACATGATCCCGCATCTTCGGCCCCGAGGGGGAGCGCACGGCAGCAATGGGGCGCACCGGCTCCCCCGGCGGGCCCGGGTGGTGACCCTCCGCCGAACGGGCCTGAGCGGAGCGTGTTGTGGCGAATTCATTACGCTTGCGAACCCCCCTTGGCCATACAGGACATGGGTAGAAGCCCCTTACCCTTTTCTCTGGCCCCCTGCCCGACGATTCCGGAACGCGAGATACATGACCGGCACAGACGATGTACTGCTTGTCCACGGCGGCACCCCGCTGGAGGGCGAGATCCGCGTTCGCGGCGCGAAGAACCTCGTGCCGAAGGCGATGGTCGCCGCCCTGCTCGGCAGCGGTCCCAGCCGGCTGCGCAATGTGCCCGACATCCGTGACGTGCGCGTCGTACGCGGCCTGCTGCAGCTGCACGGCGTGACGGTCCGCCCCGGTGAGGAGCCGGGTGAGCTGGTGCTCGACCCGTCGCACGTCGAGAGCGCGAACGTCGCGGACATCGACGCGCACGCGGGGTCCTCCCGCATCCCGATCCTGCTCTGCGGCCCGCTGCTGCACCGCCTCGGCCACGCCTTCATCCCGGGCCTGGGCGGCTGCGACATCGGCGGCCGGCCGATCGACTTCCACTTCGAGGTGCTGCGGCAGTTCGGCGCGACGATCGAGAAGCGCGCGGACGGCCAGTACCTGGAGGCGCCGCAGCGGCTGCGCGGTACCAAGATCCGGCTGCCGTACCCATCGGTGGGCGCGACCGAGCAGGTGCTGCTCACGGCCGTGCTGGCCGAGGGTGTGACCGAGCTCTCCAACGCGGCCGTGGAGCCCGAGATCGAGGACCTCATCTGCGTACTGCAGAAGATGGGCGCGATCATCGCCATGGACACGGACCGGACGATCCGGATCACCGGGGTCGACAAGCTCGGCGGGTACACCCACCGTGCCCTCTCGGACCGGCTGGAGGCCGCCTCCTGGGCGTCCGCCGCGCTGGCGACCGAGGGCAACATCTACGTCCGCGGCGCGCAGCAGCGCTCGATGATGACGTTCCTGAACACGTACCGGAAGGTCGGCGGCGCCTTCGAGATCGACGACGAGGGCATCCGGTTCTGGCACCCGGGCGGCTCGCTGAAGTCGATCGCGCTGGAGACGGACGTCCACCCCGGTTTCCAGACCGACTGGCAGCAGCCGCTGGTCGTGGCGCTGACGCAGGCCACGGGTCTGTCGATCGTCCACGAGACGGTGTACGAGTCGCGGCTCGGCTTCACGTCGGCGCTGAACCAGATGGGCGCGCACATCCAGCTGTACCGGGAGTGCCTGGGCGGCTCGGACTGCCGCTTCGGGCAGCGCAACTTCCTGCACTCGGCGGTCGTGAGCGGGCCCACGAAGCTCCAGGGCGCGGATCTGGTCATCCCCGACCTGCGGGGCGGGTTCTCGTACCTGATCGCGGCTCTGGCGGCGCAGGGGACGTCGCGGGTGCACGGGATCGATCTGATCAACCGGGGCTACGAGAACTTCATGGAGAAGCTGGTGGAGCTGGGGGCGAAGGTGGAGCTGCCGAACGGTGCGCTGAGCTGAGCCCGGGGGGTTGTCCCCCACCCCGCCCCTTCCCTAAACCCTCCGGGGGCCGGGAG
>NZ_JBJHPC010000911.1:0-1848 GCF_045257485.1 Streptomyces sp. YS-3
GTGCGGCGGGGGCGGGGGCCCACGAGTACCTGCTGACTCCGCTCGCGGCGTGCGGCGGGGGCGGGGGCCCACGAGTACCTGCTGACTCCGCTCGCGGCGCCCGGGGCGGGGCGCAAGCTGGTGTTCGTGCCGCTGTCGGACGAGAGCGGGTACGCGGTGGAGGTGCGGACGCGGACCGGGAACGACGAGGCGGTGTGCAAGCCGGGGGTGCTGGTGTACCGGGTCAGTACGGACGTCGACACGGGGCGGGGGCCGATCACCGTCGCCGACAGCGCGAAGGACAGCGGGGGGTGCACGCGGCGGCCCAATGTGCACGCGGAGCTCTCGGACGCGCCGTTCGCCCCCGGCGAGACGTTCACGGACCGGGAGCGGGGCGTACGGGTCTCGGTCCTGGGGGCGGACGAGCTGGGGAACTATCGCGTACGGGTGACGCGGGGCTGAGGCGGTGCGGGCTGTTTCGTCCGCGGGCCGGTGGGGGCTGGTCGCGCAGTTCCCCGCGCCCCTGATCGGCCCGGACTTCGGCTGCGGGACGGTGGGTGGCCGGTCGCGCAGTTCCCCGCGCCCCTGATCCGCCCGGGGGTCGTCTGCGGGTTGTCTGTGGCTGAGCGCGCAGTTCCCCGCGCCCCTAGGCAGTTAGGGGCGCGGGGAACTGCGCGAGCAACCCACCACGGTCCGCAGCCACCCCTCCACCTCCGCCCGCAGCTCCCCCTTCAGCACCTTCCCCGTCGCGTTGCGCGGCAGTGGCGCCGTCCGCGCCAGCACGTGCGCGGGCACCTTGTACGCGGCCAGGACCCGCGCCGCGTACGCCCGCAGCTCCTCCGGCGTGACCGGCGAGGCCAGCTGCACCACCGCCGCCACCTCCTCCCCCAGCTCCGCGTGCGGCACCCCCACCACCGCCGCGTCCAGCACCGCCGGATGGCCGTGGAGGACGGACTCGACCTCCACGCAGTACACGTTCTCGCCGCCCCGGATCACCATGTCCTTGATCCGGTCGACCACCTCGATCCGGCCGTCCCGCGCCACCACCAGGTCGCCGGTCCGGAACCAGCCGTCGACGAAGGCGCGTGCGGTGGCGGCGGGGTCGTTCCAGTACCCGCGTACGTTCGCCTGGGCGCGCAGCCACAGCTCGCCGATCTCGCCCTCGGGCACGTCCCTGCCGTCCTCGCCGACCACCCGCACCTCGGTGGTGGGCGTCGGGCGGCCCACGCTCAGCGGCCACCGCCGGTACTCCGCGCCGAAGCCGGCCAGCACGCCCCCGCTGGTCTCGGTCAGCCCGTATCCGTTGCGCGGCTCCACCCGCTCCCCGTACCGCGCGGTGAGCCGCTCCACCAGCGTCGGCGGCGCGGCGGAGCCGCCGGTGTTGAACATCCGCAGCGACTCCATCGCGTCCCCCGCCCGCCCGGCCTCGTCGAGCAGTTGCAGGGCGGTGGTGGGGACGCCCGCGTAGTGCGTCACGCCGTGCTCGCGGATCAGGGCGAGGGCCTGCCGCGCGTCCCACGCGCGCATCATGACCAGGGTGCCGCCCGAGCCCATCACCGAGTAGAAGCCGCTGAAGCCCGCGACGTGGAAGAACGGATAGGTGACCAGGGACACCGGCGCGGGCCCCTGCCCCGGCACCAGGCCCCGGCCGAGCGCGGAGGCAGCCGCGTGGAAACGGGGGTTCATCGCCGCGCCCGCCTGGGCGAGGTGGGTCGCCACGGCGCCCTTGGGGCGGCCGGTGGTGCCCGAGGTGTAGATGATCGTGGCGTCGTCGTCCGGCGACACCGTCACGTCCGGCGGTCCGGCCGCCGGGTCGGGCGCGCCCAGGTCCTCGTACGCCTCGAAGCCCTCCGGGGGCGTGCCCGACCC
>NZ_JBJHPC010000912.1:0-1824 GCF_045257485.1 Streptomyces sp. YS-3
CGCCCCGCCCTCGCGCGCGTATCGTCGCGCCCGTACCCGTCCCTGACACCGGCGAGGCCGCCTTGAGGAAAATCATCCTGATGCTGTCCGTGTCCCTGGACGGATTCTTCGAGGGGCCGGAGCGCCGGCTCGACTGGCACCGCATCGACGACGAACTGCACCAGCACTTCAACGACGAGCTACGGACCATGGGCGGCTTCATCCACGGCCGTGTCACCTACGAGTTGATGGCCGGGGTCTGGCCGACCGCGGAGGCCGATCCGGCGAGCACCGGGCCGATGCGGGAGTTCGCCCGGATCTGGCTGGACACGCCGAAGTTCGTGTTCTCGCGGACGCTGGAGCGGGTGGAGTGGAACTCCACGCTCCTGCGGGACGTCGTCCCCGAGGAGATCCGGGCGCTCAAGGAGCGGCCGGGCGGTGACCTGACGGTGGGCGGCCCCGACCTCGCCGCCGACTTCCTGCGCCACGGACTGGTGGACGAGTTCCGCGTGTACGTCCACCCCGTCCTCATCGGGCGGGGCAGGCTCCCCTTCCCGTCCTCCGACGCGATGGTCGCGCTCCGGCTCACCGAGAGCCGGGCGTTCGGCAACGGCGTCGTCCTCCTGCGCTACGAACGCGCCGGCTGAACCTCCCGCTCAGGCCCGCCGCCTCCGGTCCTGCTCGCGCTCGCGCGGAGCGGCGGACCGGGGCGGATGGGGGTCGAGCTCGTGAAGCTGTACGCGGTCCAGCAGATCGGCCAGATCGGCGCCCGGCCGACGTGCCTCCGCGCGCAGGGCGTCACAGCCCGGACAGCCGTACTGCATCGCCCTCTGTCCTCTCCCACAGGCGTAACGGACGCGGCAACTCCATCACGCCGCCCCCGCCCCAGCCGCGCAGCGAAACGATTCATCACTCCGATGGCCGGTCCGCCCCCGCGCTCGCCCCGCCGTTCAGGTACGGGCCCCGCGCGGGACCGCGAAGTCGGTGAGCAGCGCGGCGCCGGGCGCCAGATCGGACCACGCGCCGCGCCAGGTGAGGACGGCGATCGCCGCGGTGGGGAACTTGGTCCCGGCCCGGTCCAGGCTCTCCCCGAGGGCCTCCCCGGTGAGCAGCAGGGTCAGGTCCTGGACGCCGGGGTTGTGGCCGACCAAGAGCAGCGTCCCGACGTCGGCGGGCCCTTCGCGCACGGCGCCGAGCAGCTCGCGGGCGTCGGCCGCGTACAGCCTCGGGTCGTGGCGGACCGGGGGCGGGCTGCCCAGCTCGGCCGCCGCCAGCTCCCAGGTCTCGCGGGCCCGGCGGGCGGTGGAGCACAGGACGAGATCGGGCAGGCAGTCCGCCGCGCTCAGCCAGCGCCCGGCGGCGGGCGCGTCGCGCAGCCCGCGCCGCCCGAGCGGCCGGGCGTGGTCGGGCACGCCCTCGGGCCACGCCGACTTGGCGTGCCGCAGGACCACGAGCCGCCGCAGCGGGCTCACGCCCCCGCTCCCCCGGCGGGCGCCGTGCCGATCTCGCGGGTCAGCTCCAGGCCGAGGACGCGGTCGAGCCGGGCGAACGTCTCGAACTTGGCGCCCGCCGGTACGCCGCTGTCCTCGGCCAGTTCGTCCAGCGCCCGCAGCACGGCGGCCGTGTCGAGGCTGTCCTCCAGCCCTTCGCGGGCCGTGCGTACGAGATCGTCCAGCAGGGGCTTGGAGGGCTCGTCGGCCCACCCGGCGACGGCACGCCGCCACCGTGCGAGGCGCCACGCGGCGCCCCCGACCGCTTCGGCGGTGAGCGTCACGGGCTGGTGGTACGGCTGGTCGAGCAGCGACAGCCGCAGGGCGAGGCCGTCCCCGTCGCCGTCCCCCCGGT
>NZ_JBJHPC010000913.1:0-1824 GCF_045257485.1 Streptomyces sp. YS-3
GGCTGGTTGTGCCCCGGACCTGCGGGCGCCTGGCCGGCGGATTGGGGGCCAGACGCCCTTTCTCGTGGGCCTAGAAGAAGCCGAGCTTCTTGGCCGAATAGCTCACCAGCAAGTTTTTGGTCTGCTGATAATGATCCAGCATCATCCTGTGGTTCTCCCGCCCGATCCCCGACTGCTTGTACCCGCCGAAGGCGGCATGCGCCGGGTACGCGTGGTAGCAGTTGGTCCAGACGCGGCCCGCCTGGATCGCGCGGCCCGCGCGGTACGCCTGGCTGCCGTCGCGGGTCCAGACGCCGGCGCCCAGGCCGTACAGCGTGTCGTTCGCCGTGCGGATCGCGTCGTCGAAGTCCGTGAAGGACGTCACCGCGACGACCGGGCCGAAGATCTCCTCCTGGAAGATCCGCATCCGGTTGTCGCCCTCGAAGATCGTGGGCTGGACGTAGTAGCCACCCGCCAGCTCGCCGTCGTACTCGATGCGCTGACCACCCGTCAGGACTTTGGCCCCCTCCTGCTGACCTATGTCGAGGTACGACAGGATCTTCTGGAGCTGGTCGTTGGAGGCCTGGGCGCCGATCATCGTGTCGGTGTCCAGGGGGTGGCCCGCCACGATGGCCTCCGTGCGGGCGATGCCCGCGTCAAGGAACTCGCCGTAGTGGCCGCGCTGGATCAGCGCCCGGGACGGGCACGTGCAGACCTCGCCCTGGTTGAGGGCGAACATCGTGAAGCCCTCCAGCGCCTTGTCGCGGAAGTCGTCGTCCGCCGACCAGACGTCGTCGAAGAAGATGTTCGGGGACTTGCCGCCGAGTTCCAGCGTCACCGGGCGGATGTTCTCCGACGCGTACTGCATGATCAGGCGGCCCGTGGTCGTCTCGCCGGTGAAGGCGATCTTCGCCACCCGGGGGCTCGACGCCAACGGCTTGCCCGCCTCCACGCCGAAGCCGTTGACGATGTTGAGCACGCCCGGGGGAATGAGGTCGGCCACCAGCGCCAGCCACACGTGCACCGACGCCGGGGTCTGCTCCGCCGGCTTGAGGACCACCGCGTTGCCCGCCGCCAGCGCCGGCGCCAGTTTCCACGTGGCCATCAGGATCGGGAAGTTCCACGGGATGATCTGACCGACGACGCCGAGCGGCTCGTGGAAGTGGTACGCGACGGTGTCCTCGTCGATCTGGCTCAGCGACCCCTCCTGCGCCCGCAGCGCGCCCGCGAAGTAGCGGAAGTGGTCGATCGCCAGCGGGATGTCCGCCGCCAGCGTCTCGCGGACCGGCTTGCCGTTCTCCCAGCTCTCCGCGACCGCCAGCTCCACCAGATGCGCCTCCATCCGGTCCGCGATCTTGTTGAGGATGTCGGCGCGTTCGGCCGGGGCCGTCCGGCCCCACGCGGGGGCCGCCGCGTGCGCCGCGTCGAGCGCGCGCTCCACGTCCGGCGCCGTCCCCCGGGCCACCTCGGTGAAGGGACGGCCGTTCACCGGGCTCGGGTTCTCGAAGTACTGGCCGCCCGCCGGCGGCACATACGCGCCGCCGATGAAATGGTCGTAGCGCGACTCGTACGAGACGACCGCGCCCTCGGTGCCGGGCGCTGCGTAACGGGTCATGTCCGTGGCCTCCCTCCGGCGCCGCCCGCCCTTGGACGGCACTCGCAGCGGAGGCTAGGGATAGCTACGTTGCGCCTTGGTTGCGACGCTACAAGGGAGGGGGAGGGAGAGGGGTTGGCGGGAACTGACCCGGTCGCCGTCAAGGGGTGCCTTTAAGGTCCACCCCTGCCGCTAGTTCCGCCTCCACTTCGGCCAGCCTCGCGCGCGCCGGGCCCCGCCGGCCCTCGGGC
>NZ_JBJHPC010000914.1:0-1808 GCF_045257485.1 Streptomyces sp. YS-3
GAGGGTGGTGCCGAGGGTGCGGGGGTCGCCGGCTTCCCCGTCGTCCTCTACTCGCCCGGCGCCGGCGACCCCCGCACCCTCGGCACCACCCTCTGCGACGAGCTCGCCTCGCGCGGGTACGTCGTGGTGATGCTGGACCACACGTACGACGCCCAGGTCGTCGAGTTCCCCCGGGGCCGCCTCGAAAGCACCGTGCTGCCCCGCGAGTACACCCGTGCCAAGGAGGCCGGGCCGGAGCACGTCGTCGCGCTGCTGAAGAAGGTCGTGGACGTACGGGTGGCCGACACCCGGTTCGTCCTGGACCGGCTCCGTCATCTCCCCGGCCCCCTCGGCCGGCTCCTCGACCTCGGGGCCGTCGGGATGTTCGGGCAGTCGGCGGGCGGGTTCACCGCCGCCCAGACCATGCACGACGACCGCCGGATCAGGGCCGCGCTCAACATGGACGGGGTGATGGGCTACACCGAGGACGACCACGACCCGGCGAACCCGTCCCCCGTCGGCACCGACGGCGTCACCCGGCCCCTGCTCCTCATGGGCAAGGACGGCGACGACCACCACACCGTCGCGTCCTGGGACGCCGTCTGGCGGCACAGCACCGGCTGGCACCGGGACCTGACCCTCACCGGGACCGAGCACGCCTCGTTCACCGACCTCCAGTCGCAGATCCCGCAGATCGCCCACCGGCTCGGGCTGCCGGACGACTTCGTCACCGGGAACGTGGGGACCATCGACCCCGTACGTTCCGTCGCCGCCCAGCAGGCGTACATCGCCGCCTTCTTCGACCGGTGGCTGCGGGGCCGCGACGACTCCGGCCTCCTGGAGCGCCCCTCCCCGCGCTGGCCGGAGGTGCGGTTCGTGGAGTGAGTCCCGACCCGCCGCCCCCTGCCGCATGCGACCGCGTGACCCGCCGCGTAGGCTGTATTGGACTAGACCTGTTGAATCTGTAGGCAGCCGAGGAATTGGGGTCAGATGAGCAACCGTGCACTGCTTGAGGTGATCGCCCTCGACGCGGACGACGCGGTCGCGGCGCAGGCCGGCGGCGCGGACCGGCTGGAGCTGGTCACCGACATGGCAGCCGACGGCCTCACCCCGCCCCGGGAGACCTTCGCGGCGATCCGTGCCGCCGTGGACATCCCGCTGCGCGTGATGCTCCGCGCGGCGGACGGCTTCGCGGCGGGCGACGTGGACGCGCTCGTACGGGACGCGCGGGCGCTGCGCGCGGAGGGCGCGGACGAGTTCGTGCTCGGCTTCCTCGACGAGACCGGCGCGCCGGACATGACCGCGGTACGGGCACTCGTCGCGGAGCTGGACGGCTGCCGGTGGACGTTCCACCGGGCCGTCGACCGCGCCGCCGACCGCGACGCCCTGCGCAAGGAGCTCACGGGCCTGCCGGGCCTCGACACGTATCTGACGGCCGGCGCGGCGGGCGGTGTCGACGACGGCCTGCCGACACTCGTCGCGGAGGCGGCCCGGTCCGGCGAGCCGGGCTACGAGCCCCGCATCCTCGTCGGCGGCGGCCTGCGGCTCGACCATCTGCCCCGCCTGCGGAGCGCCGGGATCGACGCGGTGCACATCGGCGGCGCGTCACGCCCCGACGGATGGGCGACCCCGGTCTCCACCCAGGCCGTAGCCCAGTGGCGCGAGGCACTGGACGCATAGCGGGCAGGCCCGGCGGCGGGCGGCGGCAGCGGATGCGGGGGTCCTCCGGGGGCCCGGCACCCCGGCGGCCCGGCCAGCCCGGTGGCCTGGCGGCTCGGCCAGCCCGGTGGCCCTGGCGGCCTGGCGGCTGGGTGGTCCGGGGGTCCGGT
>NZ_JBJHPC010000915.1:0-1797 GCF_045257485.1 Streptomyces sp. YS-3
CCAGCGGCGTCAGAGGCAGCAGCACGCCCGTCGCCGCCAGCGCGGACGCCGCCAGGGGGACCGGGGCGGGGCGGGCCGTCCGGACCGTGTGGAGCAGGAGCATCGCCAGGGCCTGGGTGAGCAGGTTCTCGGTGAACCATCCCGCGTGGAAGGCGGCCTGGTCGCCCGGGTCGGCCGCCCCCAGCACCCACGCCAGCACCGCGAACGTCGCCAGGTCGGCCGCCGCGTTGAGCACCCCGAAGCCCGTCACGAACCGCAGCACCTCCCGTGGCCGCAACCGCAGCGGTCGCAGCAGCACGGCCCCGTCCTGCCGGTCGTACGCGTACGCCAACTGCGCCGCGTCGAAACACAGGTTCTGCACCAGGACCTGCGCGGGGAGCATCGGCAGGAAGGGCAGCAGCAGCCCGGCCGTCAGCATCGCTATGACGTTGCCGAGGTTGGAGGAGAGCGTGATGCGGAGGTAGCCCGCGATCGTGCCCCCGGCCCGGCGGCCCGCCGCGATCGCGTGGGCCAGGGACGTCAGGTCCTTCGCGGCGAGCACGACATCGGCCGCCTCGCGCGCGACGTCGACCGCGTCGCGCGGGCAGACCCCGACGTCCGAGGCGCGCAGCGCGGGCAGGTCGTTGACGCCGTCGCCGAGGAACCCGGTCACCCGGCCCCCCTCGCGCAGCACCCGTACGATCCGGGCCTTCTGCCACGGTGTGCAGCGGGCGAACACCGTCGTACGGGCGGCGAGTTCGCCCAGCTCGGGGTCGGTGAGCGCGTCGGTCCGGTCGGCCGTGACCACCTCGCCGGGTGCGAGCCCCAGCTCGCGGCACGCGCGCGCGGCCGTCCCGGGGTGGTCGCCGGTGAGGACCTTGACCTCGACGCCGCCACGGGCCAGCGCGGTCAGCGCCTCCGCGGCCGTCTCGGCCGTCGCGTCGCGCAGCCCCACCAGGCCGGCGAAGGTGAGCCCGCGCTCGTCGGCCGTCGTGTACGCGCGCGTCCGCGCGGGCCGTTCGGCGAGCGCCACGGCCAGCACCCGCAGCCCGTCGTCGGCGTGGGCGGCGGCCAGCGCGCCGATACGGGAGCGCTCCCCGGCGCCGAGCGCGCACCGCTCCAGGACCTCGTCGACCGCGCCCTTGACGATCAGGGTGTGGGTGCCGAGGCGGCCGGGGGTGCGGACGACGGCGGTGGACAGCCGGCGCACCGGGTCGAAGGGGAGGGCGGCGACCGGGTCGTGCTCCAGTGCGTCGAGGCCGCCCGGCAGCCGCTGCTCGGCGGCGTCGAGGAGGGCCTCGTCGAGGGCGTCGGCGGTGGGCACCTCGGCGAGCTGGAGCGTCCACAGGCTGTTGGCCGCGGCGCAGCGCAGCACCTCCGGGTCCTCGGCGCCGGACGCGTCCAGGGCACGGTCGAGGACCGGGCGGTCCTGGGTGAGGGTGCCGGTCTTGTCGACGCACACGACGTCCACGGCACCCAGATCGTGCAGCGCGGGCAGCCGTTTGACGATCACCCCGTGCGTACGGGCCAGGGTCGCCGCGCCCCGGGCCAGCGCCGTGGTGACGATGACCGGCAGCATCTCGGGGGTGAGCCCGACGGCCACCGCCACGGCGAACGGCAGGGTCTCCAGGCCCCGTCCGCGCAGCGCCGCGTTGGCCATCAGGACCAGCGGCGGGGTGAGCAGCATGAATCTGATCAGGATCCAGGAGATGCCGTACACGGAACGGTCGAATGCGGTCGTACGGCGGTCGCCTCCACGCACCCGCTTGCCCCGGCCCGGTCCGGAACCGCCCAGTCCGGAACCGCCCGGTCCGGAAC
>NZ_JBJHPC010000916.1:0-1797 GCF_045257485.1 Streptomyces sp. YS-3
CGGCGGCGCCCTCACCCGCGCCCGCGGCCATCCCGCCGCGGCCGAGTCGTCCCCCGGGCCGCCGCGCCCGCGCCGACTCCACGCAGGCCGCGCAGGCCACCCAGGCCGCCCCCGCCGCGGAGACCGAGCCCGGCTGGGACGACGGGCTGATCGCCCGACGCGTCAACGAAGCGGCCGAGGACCTGGTTCCCGTCGAGGAACCCGAGCCGGTCGAGGCGTACGTGCCCATCGGCGGCCCCTACGGCGCCGAACTGCGCGGACGGCTGGAGGCGTTGCGGGAGCTCGTGGGGCTGTCGCGGACGCGGCTCGACGGGAAGACGCTCGCCGAGGCGGGACGCGTGCTCGACGAGGCCGCCGCACGGCAGCGGCTGTCCGCTCGGCACACCGTCGTCGCCATCGCCGGTGCCACCGGCAGCGGCAAGTCGACCCTGTTCAACGCCCTCGCCGGTACGCACATCTCCGAGACGGGGCTGCGCCGCCCCACCACCGGCGCCCCCATCGCGTGCAGTTGGACCGACGGCGCGGCGGGACTGCTGGACCGGCTCGGGCTGCCGGGGAGGCTGCGGCGCAGACCGCTGCCCACCGACCCGCACGCCGAGGCCCTCCAGGGCCTGGTCCTCGTGGACCTGCCCGACCTCGACTCGGCGGTCGTCGAACACCGCCGCCAGGCCGACCGCGTCCTGGCGCTCGTCGACGCGGTCGTCTGGGTCGTGGACCCGGAGAAGTACGCGGACGCCGTACTCCACGAGCGGTACCTGCGACCGCTGGCCGGGCACGCCGAGGTCACCTTCGTCGTACTGAACCAGGTGGACCGGCTCCCCGGCGACGCCGCCGACCAGGTGCTCGACGATCTGCGCCGCCTCCTCGACGAGGACGGCATGGCACTCGGCGAGCACGGCGAACCCGGCGCCACCGTGGTCTCCCTCTCCGCCCTCACCGGCCAGGGAGTCGGAGAACTGCGCGACCTGCTCAGCCGGTTCGTGCAGGAGCGCGGCGCCCCGGAACGCCGGGTCGCGGCCGATCTGGACGCGGCTGCCGCCGACCTGCGACCGGTGTACGTGGCGGACGGCCGCGCGGGGCTCGACGAGCGGGCCCGCGAGGCGTTCACCGACCGCCTCGCCGCGGCCGTGGGCGCAGCCGCCGCGGGGGAGGCCGCCGAACGGGAGTGGCGGCGCAACGCCGGCCGCGCCTGCGGCACCCCGTGGCTGCGGCTCTGGCGCTGGTACGAGGGGATGCGCGTCCCGGGCCGGGAGTCGCCGCAGCCCGCTCCTCCTCCGGAGGAGGAGGTGACCGCCCGCCAGCGGGTCGAGCAGGCGGTGCGCCTGGTCGCGGAGGAGGCGGCCACCGGGCTGCCCGCCCCCTGGGCGCAGGCGGTACGGGAGGCCGCGGTGCGCGGCGCGGAGGGGTTGCCGGAGGCCCTGGACGAGCTGGCGGTCCGGGCGGAGCTGGAACGGGGCACCTCGCCCAGGCCCGCGTGGTGGCCCGCGGCGGTGGTGGTGCAGGCGGCCATGACGCTGGTGCAGATCGTCGGCGGCGTGTGGCTCGCCGGGCAGATCGTGGGGGTGTTCCCGCCCGGGCTGCTGGTACCGGCGCTGGTGATGCTGGCTGGGATCGTCGGGGGCCCGCTGGTCGAGTGGGCCTGCGGGGTCGCGGCGCGCGGACCCGGCCGGCGCTACGGGCAGGAGGCCGAACGGCGGTTGCGGGAGGCGGCGGCCGGGTGCGGCCGGGCAAGGGTCCTGGACCCGGTCGCGGCGGAGCTGATGCGCTACCGCGAGGTGCGGGAGCAGTACGTGGCGG
>NZ_JBJHPC010000917.1:0-1796 GCF_045257485.1 Streptomyces sp. YS-3
GGTGTCCCCGGTGTCCCCGTCCGGGAGTCCCCTCCCGCCGGTGCCCCGGCCCGGGGGACGTTCGCCGCCGTACCCGATATGTCGGTCGTTCCGTGCATGGTGCTCGCTGTCCCTCCCGTTGCCGACGCTCTTCGCCGCCGGTGTCAACGCCCCCGTTAACGCCCCGTTGCGGGAACAGACTGCCAAATGTGCCCAGTGGTACGGAAGCTGGGGCTCTGATGTCACTACGTCCGTGTCGTCACCATCGCCGCACGGTGACCCGGTTGTGACACCAGGTCACGGTGGTGCCGGGCGGGCGCACGGCAGGGACCCGGTATTGCCCCACCGCATAGTCTGGTTCCTCACCAGCCAGACGCAGCAGCTCGCACGCAGGGGGCATCCGCCATGACGACAGGTCGGCTCGGGCACGCCGCGCCACCGAACGCGGCCTACGCCGGGCAGGTCGTGAACTTCCCGGACCCGGTCCGCGCCTCCCGCCACCCCAGAGGGGTGCGGGTGGACGGTGACGGCTTCCCGGACTTCTCGGCGTACGCGCGTGCGGCGGCGGAGATCGCCGAGCCGCCGGAGGGCTTCGGCGTGGACGAGCTGCGGCTGACCGACTACGTGTCGGCCAACGCGGCGCTCGCCGCCGACGGCCACGAACTGTGGGACACCGTCCCGGCGGTCGCCACCCCGCACGGCTGGACCTGGCACCACGTGCCCGGCACCCGCCGGCTGGAGCTCGTCCCGGTCGAGGTGAAGGCGCTGCTGCGCCACCACGGGGGTCTGACGACGGCCGGTGTCGACCAGGACAAGCGCGGCACCCGCCCGCTCCAGGAGACGCGCCCGGTGCACTTCGGCGTACCCAAGGGCCTGGTCTCCGTCTCCGAGGCCCAACTCCTGGGCGTGGAGGAGGACCTGGGGTACCGGCTGCCCGGCGCCTACCGGACGTTCCTGAAGGCGGCGGGCGGTTGCGCGCCGGTGGGCGCGGCGCTCGACGCGGAGCTCGGGCTGCTGGTGGACCAGCCGTTCTTCACCGTGCGCGACCAGGCGGCGGTCAACGACCTCGTCTACATCAACAAGTGCCTGCGCGACCATCTGACCAAGGACTACCTGGGCGTGGCCTTCGTCCAGGGCGGCATCCTCGCCGTGAAGGTGAAGGGTTCCGCGACCGGTTCGGTCTGGTTCTGCGCGTACGACGACGCGCGCGACCAGGACGGCTGGAGCGTGCAGGAGCGCGTGGAGCGGCTGCTGCTGCCCTGCGGCGCCGACTTCGACGACTTCCTCCAGCGTCTCGCGGGCAACCCGCCGGAGCTGGAGACCGTGGCGAACCTGATGGTGGACGGCGGCTTCGCGCGCGCCGTACCGGTGGGGGAGTGAGTGTGATGGTGACCTTCGCCCAGGCGCAGGAGCGCGCGGAAGAGTGGATCAACGGGGACGTTCCCGCGTACCAGCACCGTGAGGTGCGGGTGCGGGAGTTCGAGCTCGGGTTCGTGGTGTGGGCCGAGGACCGGGCCGAGGGCCCGTCCTCGGACGGCGGCCGTCAGCGGCTCGTCATCGCCCGGGACAGCGGGGAGGCCACCCTGTGGCCGGGACTGCCGGTGGGTGAGGTGATCCGGCGGTACGAGGAGGAGTACGGCGTGGCTGACGAGCCCGAGGACGCGGTGCCCGCGCCCGCGCCCGAACGCATCGACCTCAACCAGACGTCGTTCCTGCTGACGCCGCCGGAGTGGCTGCAGGCGGCGGCGGACCGGATGGGGATCCCGGACCGCCGGGAGGAGAGCGGGGCGGCTGCGGCTGCGGCCCCCGCGCAGGAC
>NZ_JBJHPC010000918.1:0-1791 GCF_045257485.1 Streptomyces sp. YS-3
TGACGGGCAGGAGGTCAATGTTGAAGTCCGGCGCTGGGGGCGGTACAGCGCAGCTGGTGCCTAACAGGAGGCCGCAGAGGGCGAGCGGGAGGGTCCAGCGAAGTACGGGCATAGGAGGCTCCTGGAACGTCGGGTGTGCTCCGGGCAGGGGGGAGTGAGCTGGAGGGGGCGGCTGTTCGTCAGCCTGCTTCCAGGGTTTTGAGGAAGAGACTGAAGGAGGTGAAGAACGTCCCTGTCCCGTGGTAGACGGCCAGTACGGCGTGGGCGATCTGCAGGGGTGCGGTGGCGATGGCGAACAGGGTGATGACCATCAGAAGCCAGAAGAGCAGGCCGCGGGGGCGGGAGTACATCAGTTGCCCTCCCTGCGGGGCGCCGTGCCAACGGGGCAGGTGATCGACGCAAAGCCCGGGAACGCCCGGCGTATGTGTCGGGGGCGGGACGTCGTCTGAGACACCGGATCATGGGGGGATGCCTCCCTGTGACGGGGCGTGCCCCAGGGGTGCGGGTGCGGCACCACCACAAGGCGCCCGTGGACACCTCCACATGACCCGTTCACACCCGTTGCGGGCAACCGCGCATACAAAGGCGCACGGGCCGCAAGGGGCAGCCCCCACATCGCCACAGCGAGCCCGCGCACGCCCAGCGCGTCCCCGCGCCCAGGAACCGGCCCCCGGAACAAAGGGCCATCGGCTGGTCTTCGCAGGTACTACGGATGGTTCCCGCTGGGGCACCCCGGCACCGGTGACAGTTGGACGCTCGCCGTCACCGGAACCGCCACGGTCCCCGGCCACCGGATCCGCTGTGACACCGAGAAGACCGAACGGAGATCGTCGCCTCAGCGCGGCTCAGCGCTGCTGTGGGGGCAGCGCGGCTGAGCCCGGATGACCGCGTCCTGCTCGGCCAGGGCGCGTGCGCGGCAGCAGAGCTGGATGGCGCAAGCGTGCACAACGGCGTCCGGTTCGCCAGCGTGCCAGGTGACGACACCGGCTTCTTCTTCCGGATCGAACCACTTCACAGTCCCCTCGGGCACAACGCGCACCTCCCGACGCCAGGATAGGAAACACAGGGCTCCTGGCCGGTGTTGTGGTTCGCGCAGGCCGCGCGCGCCCTGGGTGAGCGGGCGTTGCTGTGGGCGCGAACCGGGTGGTCAGCGCTGTGCCAGCGGTGGCTGGCGGAGGACAGGCGTCGTGTGAGCATGCGGGGTCGCGTCGGGTGGCGGGGTTGACGCTCTGTGGTGGAGGCCGCGGTTCGGTGCCGGAAACCGTGTTCGCTTCGTTGAGTCTGCTGCTCCGTTCCGTGGTGGCAGGCATGGGGGGAGGGCGGCTTTCGATCGGGAGCCGGAGATTGCCTGCGGGTGGTACCGCTGCCGCCGGTGCGGTGGCTGATGGTGCTGGTGGGGTTTGGTTTGCCCGCTCTACACGAGCAGGGGCTTGGCGTCGGGCCAGGTGAGGGCGGCTGATCCCCAGGTGAGTCCGGCGCCGAAGGTGGTGAGCAGGGTGCGGGCGCCGGGTTGGACGGCCTGGCGTGCCGCGGTGTCGGCGATGGCGAGGGGCAGGGAGGCGGCGGAGGTGTTGCCGACGTCGGCGATGTTCCCGAAGCAGCTTCGTGCTGTGATGCCCAGCTGGTCGGCGACGGCGGTGAGGAGGTGGGCGTTGGCCTGCTGGCCGATGAAGGCGTGCACGGAGCGGGCGGGCCAGCCTGCCCGGTCGAGTACGTGCTGGGAGGAGGCGGTCATGCGCGTGACCGCGTGGGTGAAGGCTTGCGGGCCCTGTTCGCGTAGGCAGTGCCGGG
>NZ_JBJHPC010000919.1:0-1783 GCF_045257485.1 Streptomyces sp. YS-3
GTGTGCGTGTGACGCCCGTACAGCCCGACCCGCCCCGGCCGAGGCCTTCCCTGACGAAGGCGCCGACCGGGTCGCCGGCCGTGCAGCGCCGCGCCCTGCCCACGACGGGCCGGACCACGAGCGCCCCGCCCGTCCCGTCGGCACCGTCACCCGCCGGAGCCGCCCCGACGGGCTCCGAGCCCCCGTATGTCTCCTACGATGACCGGGCGTCCACGTCCCTGCCCTCTGACGTAAGCCCGGAGGTTGCTGCCGCACGGGCCACCTCGGCGGCGGGGGAGGGCGTGGCGGCCCGTGCGGTGCAGCGGGCGGTGCCTCCGCGAGGTTCCGCGCCGGTCCGTCACCCTGAAGCGCCGGGCGCTCCGGACGAGCCTCATGCTTCGACGCCACTCGGTACCCCGGCGCCACGCTCCGCTCCCACGGGACCGTTGGCCCGTCCGGATGCCGCGAGCACGGCGAACGGGCCGGATCCCGCGACGGCGTCTCGTACGCCGACGGGTGCGGCGGTGCAGCGGGCGGTGCCGGGGTCGGACTCCGCGCGCACGGTTGGCAGTTCTCGTACCGAGGTGGTGGGGGGCGGCGCTGGGCCCCTATCTGGTACTGGGCCGGGTGCTTCCGGGCAGCGGGCGGTGTCGGTGTCCGTGTCGGGGTCCGCTGCCGTCAGTTCTGGTTCTGATGTGGTGGGCGACGGCGGCGCTCGGCCCGCATCCGGCCCTGCGCCAGGCGCTCCTGTGCAGCGGGCAGCGCCGGTGTCCGACTCGGGGCCCGCTGCCGTCGGCTCTCGTTCCGACGCGGCGGGCGGTGGTGCTCGGCCTGCATCTGGTATTGCGTCGGGTGCTTCCGGGCAGCGGGCGGTGTCGGTGTCGCACTCCGGGTCCGCCGCGGTCAGTTCTGGTTCTGGCGGGGTGGGCGACGGCGGCGCTCGGCCTGCCTCTGGCGCTGCGCTGGGCGCTCCCCTGCAGCTGGCTGCGTCGGCGTCGAACTCTGTGACCGCACCCGTCAGTTCTCGTTCTGACGCGGCGGGCGGTGGCGCTCAGCCTGCATCTGGTACTGCGTCTGGTGCTCCTGTGCAGCGGGCAGCGTCGGTGTCCGGCTCGGGTCCCGCTCCCGTCAGTTCTCGTTCCGACGCGGTGGACAGCGGCCCCCGGCCTACACCTGGTACCCCGTCAGGCGCTCCCGTGCAGCGGGTTGCGTCCGCGCACCCATCGACGGCCTCCGCCCGTCCCCGCCCCGACACGGCGGGCACCTCCGTGCAGCCGGTAACGCGGTCGTCCCGCTCCGCGCCCGCCGCCGAGGGAACTCGCCCTCCTGTGACACGTACCGCGAACCCGCCCCGCGTGGGTGCGGCGCCCGACTCGGGCACCGGGACGGCGACCCGCGCGCCGGTGCCGCGATCAGCCCCGCGGGCCGACACCACACCTGTCGGCACTGCCGTGCATCGCGCGGTGCCGACGACGCCGGGCCCCGCGCCGACACCTGCCCCTCGCAGTGACGCGACGACCGGGCCCCCGGCCCGTAGCCCGGAACCCACGAGTCAGCAGCCGAGCACCGTCCCTGGGAAGCCCACTGGTCCCCGTGACACGGCTGCCCTTCCCAGCGTGACCGCCAACGCCCCGCTCCCGTCCGCCACGGTCCAGCGGGCCGTACGCCCGCAGAGCTCCGCACCGAGCACCGGTCGCGCGGACCAGCCCCGGAACTCCCGGATACGCGCCGCCGACGGCCCGCAGGAGCCGAACCGGCCGTCCACCCCCGCCAGTTCAACCGACGCGACCCGCCTGACATCCGC
>NZ_JBJHPC010000920.1:0-1781 GCF_045257485.1 Streptomyces sp. YS-3
TGCCCGGGCCGGTGGGGGTCGGGCCCGTGGGGTCGGCGCCGGTGACGGTGAACCGGTGCAGCGTCCTGTTCTGGTCGGCCGGCTTGAGCGTGCAGGGTGCCTCGAACACGTCCCCGTACGGCGGCAGTCGGACGACCTTGCCCGCCGCGTCCCGGGCCGTCAGCTTCAGCGTGAGCGCGTTGACGTCGATGGTGGCCGAGCCGGGCCTGCGGAAGGAGAGCGAGGGGGCCGCTCCGGACGCCCTGACCTCGAAGTCCCTGGCCGGACTGGGCACTTCGGCCTTCGCCACGGCGGCGTCCACACCGACGTCGAGCTGCTCGCCGCCCGGCAGGTTCACCGTGGCGCTCGCCGCGGCGACGCCCTCCACGCTCTTCGCGCCCACGAGCCCGAGGCCCTGCGCCGCCCGTGCGCTCACCGTGGAGAGGGCGTCGATCCGTATCGCGCCTGTCGGTGTGTTCACCGGGACCGTGGCGGGCAGCTCGGCGGTGATCGCCACCTTGAGCGGGTCCGCCCCGATGAGCGGAAACGCGCACTCGTACGTCTGTGAGAGCCGGGCCTCCACGGCCGCCGCGTCCCCCGCGCCGTACGAGAGGAGCGCGCCACCGGCCAGCGCGAGAGCGGCCGGAGCGGCCAACGCGTATTTCACCCTGGTTCTGTTTTCGGGGACTCCCATACTCCCGGGAAAGTACTGATGCCGGGAACTGCGGTCAACGGCCGCTTCAAGGCCGTTCCGCATACGTCCGAATCACGTCCGTACGCGGAGGGGAGTACGCACCGGACAACGAAAAAAGACTGCCGGATTCATCGGTCACTGCCAATTCGCAATTCACGGGTCGCCCGGTCCTGATTTTCACCTTGACCCCTACCTTACCGCTCAGTAGTTTCCGGTCCGGAAACGATGGTTTCGCCACTGCGAGAGGCAGCTCATGGGAATTCAGAGAAAGCGGACCAAGGGGACGCTGTCCACCCTGGCCGTCACCGCGGCCATCGGTGTGGTCGCCACCACGGTGTCGGTCACCGCGGCCGGGACTGCGACGGCGGTGCCCGCCAAGCTGGTACAGGACTACTCCTGCGTCTTCCCCCTGATCGGCGCCGACCCGATCAAGATCACCATCACGGCCGACATCCCGGCCGAGATCCCGAAGGGCCAGGCGACCCCGGCCTTCGAAATCGACGCGAACACGTTGGTGAGCTCCCGGGCCGCGCAGGGCCTCGGACTGGTCGGCGCCAGGACCCTGGAGGGCAAGGCGACCGCCGACGTCACGGTGAACACCCCGTCGGGGCCGCTCTCCGGGATCAAGGTCGAGAACGACGTGGCCAAGGGCGACATCCCCAGCCCGCCCGCCGACTTCGCGGTGCTGGCCACCGGCCACGCGCCCCCGCTGACCTTCGACCGGACCGGCGACGGCAGCATCGACGTCAACAACATCTCGCTGCACGACATGATCGCGCGGGACGCGAACGGCAAGCCGGTTCAACTGGTCACGGGCAAGGACACGTTCGACGCGGCGTGCACCCTGACGTCGACGGACAAGACCCTGCACCGCTTCAAGGTCGTGGACGACAACCCCACGAACCCAACCAACCCCACGGACCCCACCAACCCGACCGACCCCACGAATCCCACCAACCCCACGAACCCGACCAACCCGACCAACCCGACCAATCCGACCGATCCCACCAACCCAACGAACCCAACGAATCCCACGAACCCGACCGACCCCACCAACCCAACAAGCCCGACCGATCCCACCAACCCAACCAACCCGACTGACCCCACC
>NZ_JBJHPC010000093.1:0-17412 GCF_045257485.1 Streptomyces sp. YS-3
CCCCCGGAGGGTTAAGGGAAAGGGCGGGGAGGGGCGAACCCCCCGGTGGTCAGTCGCGCGCCAAGCCGAACCGTGCCATGAACCCCGGACGTTCGTCCGTCGCCACCGACGCCGCCCCGTCCGTCACCGTCTCGTACACCGCCAGGATGTCCGCCCCCACCGTCGACCAGTCGAAGCGGCGCACATGGGCCGAGCCACGTGCGCTCAGTTCGGCCCGGCGGGCCGGGTCGGCCAGGAGGCGCAGGGCCGAGGTCGCCAGGGCGTCCGCGTCCTCGTTGGTGAAGAGTTCGCCCGCGCTGCCCTGGTCCAGGACCTGCGCGAACGCGTCCAGGTCGCTGGCCAGCACCGCCGCCCCGGCCGAGAGCGCCTCGACCAGGATGATGCCGAAGCTCTCGCCGCCGGTGTTGGGCGCCACGTACACGTCGACGCTGCTCAGGAAGCGCGCCTTGTCCTCGTCGCTGACCATGCCCAGGAACTCCACGCGCGAGCGGAGTTCGGGCGGCAGGGACGCCACCGCCTCCTGCTCGTCGCCGCGCCCCGCCACCAGCAGCCGGGTCCCGGGGCGTTCCCGGAGGATCCTGGGCAGCGCCCTGATCAGGACCGGCAGGCCCTTCCTCGGCTCGTCGATACGGCCTATGAAGCCCAGGGTGTCGCCCTGCCACTCGGGCCGGGGCTCGGCCTTGGCGAAGAAGTCGACGTCGACCCCGTTGGGGATCACGACCGCGTCGCCGCCGAGGTGCTCGACCAGGGTGCGCCGCGCGTACTCGCTCACCGCGATCCGCGCGCTGATCTTCTCCAGGGCGGGCTGGAGGATCGGGTAGGCCGCGATCATCGCCCGCGAGCGCGGGTTGGATGTGTGGAAGGTCGCCACGATGGGGCCCTGCGCCGCCCAGCAGCTCAGCAGGCCCAGCGAGGGCGAGGCGGGCTCGTGGATGTGGATGACGTCGAAGGTGCCCTCGTGCAGCCACCGCCGTACCCGGGCCGCCGACAGGAACCCGAAGTTCAGCCTGGCCACCGAGCCGTTGTACGGCACCGGGACCGCCCGGCCCGCCGAGACCACGTACGGCGGCAGCGGCGTCTCGTCGTCGGCGGGGGCCAGGACCGAGACCTCGTGGCCGCGCCGGATCAGATGCTCGGCCAGGTCCCTGATGTGGAACTGGACTCCGCCGGGTACGTCCCAGGAGTACGGGCAGACGATGCCGATCCTCACGCCCGGCGCTCCTCAAGGTCGGCGAGCCACAGCCGCTGCAGCATGTGCCAGTCCTCCGGGTGCTCGGCGATTCCGGTGGCGAAGGCGTCGGCCAGCGCCTGGGTCATCACGGAGGTCTTCTCCGCGCGCGTGCCCGTCTCGGGCACGTCGATCGGCGGGTGCACCCTGCCCTGCATGACGGGCGATCCGTCGTACCAGAGCGTCACGGGCAGCAGCAGCGCGCCCGTCTGCTGGGCCAGCATGGCGGGGCCGGCCGGCATCCGCGCCGCCTCACCGAAGAACTTCACCTCGACGCCCGAGGCGGACAGGTCACGGTCGGCCACCAGGCAGACCAGGCCGCCCGCCCGCAGCCGCCTCGCCAGGGTGCCGAAGGCCGCGCCGCCGGTGTGCGGCAGGACCTCCATGCCGAGGCTCTCGCGGTAGGCGACGAACCGGTCGTACAGCGTCTCGGGCTTGAGCCGCTCGGCGACCGTGGTGAACGGCGTCTCCAGCTTGGTGGTGACCCAGGCGCCCGCCAGGTCGTAGTTGCCCATGTGCGGCAGCGCCAGGACCACGCCCCGCCCGGCGGCGAGGCCGTCGGTGAGATGGTGCAGGTCCCGGGGCGCGAAGCCGGTCTTCATCCGGTCCTTGCTCCAGGCCGGCAGCCGGAAGGACTCCATCCAGTACCGCATGTAGGAGCGCATCCCGGCCCGCGACAGCTCGGCCAGGCGCTGCGGGGAGGCGTCGGGCACCACGCGCGCGAGGTTGGACTCCAGGCGCAGCACGCTCTTGCCGCGCCGCTTCCACACCGTGTCCGCGATCCGCCGGCCCAGGCCCGTGGCGACCGGCTCGGGGAGCTTCTTGACGGTGGCCCAGCCCAGTCCGTAGAGCGTGTCCGTCAGCCGTTCCCGCATCAGGCCGCCTCGCTCGCGGAGGCGGCGTCCGCCTCCGCGGATTCCCGGCGCACCGTCACCACCCGCTGGATCAGCGTGATCAGACTGCCCACGGCCACGATCCACAGCGCGATCGGCAGCAGGATCTGGATGCCCGGCACCCCGAACTTGTGCAGCCCCGCGAGCCCCGCCGCGACCAGCGAGATCACCAGGCGTTCCGCCCGCTCGATCAGGCCGTTGACGGCGACCGGCAGCCCGATCGACTCGCCGCGCGCCTTGGTGTACGAGACGACCTGGCCACTGGCCAGGCAGAAGATCGCGACCGCGCACAGCACGTTGTCGTCGCCGCGGCCCGCGTACCAGAGGGCGAAGCCGCCGAAGATCGCCCCGTCCGCGACGCGGTCCAGCGTGGAGTCGAGGAACGCGCCCCAGCGGCTGGAGATCCCGGCCTGGCGGGCCATGTTGCCGTCGACCAGGTCGGAGAAGACGAACAGGGTGATGACGATCGTGCCCCAGAAGAACTCCCCGCGGGGGAAGAAGACCAGCGCCCCCGCCATCACTCCGGCCGTGCCCAGCAGGGTGACGGCGTCGGGGCTCACCCCCCGGCGGAGCAGAAACGCGGCGAACGGCGTGAGGACACGCGTGAAGAATGCACGCGCGTACTTGTTCAGCATGGCCTTCCCGACGGTCGGTGTGGCCGCGCGGCCCTGCTGGCCACCGGCTGGCCCATCGTAGCCAGGCCCGCGCGCCTCCACCGCCGCGCACCCTCACCCGCCCGCGTTCCCGTACGACGTATGGACGCACCGTGACCGGAGTGGAACGCTGGAAAGACCGCGGGCACGCGAAGCCGCCTCCGCCGGGGTTCTCCCTGGCCGGGGGCCGGGGGAGGAATCCGCGCGACCGCGCCCTCTCACCACCTCACCGTGCAGGAAACGGAAGCGATACGGGAGGAACGGCATGGGCGACAAGGCGAGTGCACATCCCGGAGCCGCCGGCAGGGCAGCTACGGCCGACCACCCCTCATCCGTAAGGAACGTGGTGCTGGTCGGCCACAGCGGATCCGGGAAGACGACATTGGTGGAAGCGCTCGCGCTGACGGCGGGGGCCGTCAACCGCGCGGGCCGGGTCGAGGACGGCGGGACCGTCTCCGACTACGACGAGATCGAACACCGCCAGCAGCGCTCGGTCCAGCTCTCGCTGGTCCCCGTGGAATGGGGCGGCTGCAAGATCAATATTCTGGACACCCCCGGATACGCCGACTTCGTCGGAGAACTCAGGGCCGGTCTGCGAGCGGCGGACGCGGCCCTTTTCGTCGTCTCCGCCTCGGACGGCGTGGACGGCGCCACCCGCATGGTGTGGGACGAGTGCGCGGCCGTGGGCATGCCCCGGGCCATCGTGGTCACCCACCTGGAGGCGGCCCGCGCCGACTTCACGGAGATGACCCGGGTGTGCGCCGAGGCGTTCGGCGGCGACGACCCCGACGCCGTACTGCCGCTCTACCTGCCGCTGCACGGCCCCGAGGGCCCCGACGGCCACGCGCCCGTCACCGGTCTGATCGGGCTCCTCTCGCAGCGGGTGTACGACTACGCCTCCGGCGAGCGCAAGGAGGCCGAGCCCGGCCCCGAGCAGCTCCCGCTGGTCGAGGAGGCCCGCAACCGGCTGATCGAGGGGATCATCGCCGAGAGCGAGGACGAGACCCTCATGGACCGCTATCTGGGCGGCGAGGAGATCGACGTCGAGACGCTGATCGGCGACCTGGAGCGGGCGGTGGCACGCGGCACCTTCCATCCCGTCCTGGCCGCCGCGCCCGCCGCCGAGGGCGCCCGCCAGGGCATCGGCACCGTGGAGCTCCTGGAGCTGGTCACCGGCGGCTTCCCGACCCCCCTGGAGCGCACCGCGCCCGAGGTCACCACCCCGCAGGGCGCCGCGCGCCCCACCCCGCTCTGCGCCCCCGAGGGCCCGCTGGTCGCCGAAGTGATCAAGACCTCGTCCGACCCCTATGTGGGCCGTGTCAGCCTGGTCCGGGTCTTCTCCGGCACCCTCCGCCCCGACGAGACCGTCCATGTCTGCGGACACGGGATGACCGACCGGGGCCCCGAGAGCCATGCCCTCCACGAGATCGACGAGCGGATCGGCGCGCTCTCCTCCCCGTTCGGCAAACAGCAGCGCACGCTGAGCTCCTGCATCGCCGGGGACATCGCGTGCGTGGCCAAGCTGACCCGCGCCGAGACCGGGGACACCCTCTCCGGCAAGGACGACCCGCTGCTGATGGCGCCCTGGGACATGCCCGACCCGCTGCTCCCCCTCGCCATCCAGGCCCACAGCAAGGCCGACGAGGACAAGCTCTCGCAGGGCCTGTCCCGGCTCGTCGCCGAGGATCCGACCATGCGCCTGGAGCAGAACCCGCACACCCACCAGCTGGTCCTGTGGTGCCTGGGCGAGGCCCACAAGGACGTGGCGCTGGAGCGGCTGCGCAGCCGGTACGGCGTCCAGGTCGACGTCGTCCCGCACAAGGTCTCCCTGCGCGAGACCTTCGGCGACACGGCCACCGGGCGCGGGCGCCACGTCAAGCAGTCCGGCGGCCACGGTCAGTACGCGATCTGCGAGATCGAGGTGGCGCCGCTGCCGCCCGGATCCGGTATCGAGTTCGTCGACAAGGTGGTGGGCGGGGCCGTGCCGCGCCAGTTCATCCCCTCCGTGGAGAAGGGCGTACGCACCCAGGCGGCCCGGGGCGTGGCCGCCGGCTATCCGCTCGTCGACGTACGGATCACGCTCCTGGACGGCAAGGCGCACTCGGTGGACTCCTCCGACGCCGCCTTCCAGACCGCCGGGGCGCTCGCGCTGCGCGAGGCCGCCGCCGACGCCCGCATCCATCTGCTCGAACCCGTCGCCGAGCTCCAGGTGCTGGTGCCCGACGACTACGTCGGCCCGGTCATGAGCGATCTGTCCGGCCGCCGGGGCCGCGTCGTCGGCACCGAGCAGGCGGGCCCCGGGCGCACCCTGGTCCGGGCGGAGGTGCCCGAGATCGAGATCGGGCGGTACGCGATCGACCTGCGCTCCGTCTCGCACGGCACCGGCCGGTTCGACCGCGGCTACGCCCGGCACGAGCCGATGCCGCCGCAGCTGGCGGAGAAGCTCCGGGAATCGATGGAAAAGACCGGTTAGACACGAAAACTGATGGATCGTCGGAAGCGCCGCCCGCCCAACCCCCGTGCGGCGGACGGCATTCCGACGTCCCGTGTCGCTGAGGCGCGGACCCCGATACGCTGGGTCCCTGCTCAGCAGGTGTGCGGGGAACGGCAGTCGGGAAGAGGCCGCAGAGCGACGTTGTGCGGCGATGGGGGCGGTAGTGGCGGACCAACCATTCGACTTCTCACCCGGGGCCCAGGTCCCGCTCCAGGGCTCGGCGGGCCAGACGGCCGCGACCCAGGCACTCGCCTCGGCCGCCTACCGCGACAGCCCGGTCACCGACATACTCAAGGCCAACAACGAGTGGCACGAGTCGGTCGTCACCAAGCCCCGGCTCTCGCTCTTCGAACCCAACCTCGGTGAGGCCTTCTCGCGCGCCGTGCAGTCCCGCATGCTCGGTGCCACCCGCAACGCGCTCATCCAGTCCTTCGGCACCGAGCCCCAGACCGTCGTCGAGCACTGCCTCGCCGCGATCCGGATCCGCAAGGAGCGCGACACCAAACTCACCCTGGTCACGGGCGTCTTCGGCGTGCTCTTCCTGCCCGGACTGCTGCTCTGGCTCGGCCTCTTCCAGCTGCGCCGCACCCTCGCCGGGGCCAAGGACCGCCGCGTCGGAGCCCTCGGCAACCTGCTCCTGCTGGCCTTCGCCGTGCTCGCGGTGATCGCTCTGGTCAAGCTGCCCTTCGGCGGTTTCCTCGCGATCTATCTGCGCGCCATGCTGGTGATGCCCGTCCTCGGCTGGTTCTGGGCCAAGCAGATCTGCGAGACCACCGCCAAGGACCTGCGCGCCCGCTGGAACGGCCTGCTCGCCGGGGGCGGGGTCGGTGCCAGGATCCCCGAGGCCGTACCGAAGAACCCGCACGAGACCGCCGCCGAGCGGCTGCGCCAGAGCCTGGCCAAGCTCACCGCCGAACAGCAGAGCAACGCCGTCTTCTACGCCGGTCCCAAGGGGATACTCGGCATGGGCACCCGCTGGGGCAGCTGGCAGCTGGCCGAGGAGCTCATCCCCAAGGAACCCGGCAAGGAGATCCACGGCTTCCGCAGCTGGGACGTCATCAGGTCCATCCAGGACCGCCTCCAGCTCCTCGAACGCGGCCCCCTGCACACCGGCGGCTTCCCGCGGCCCTCGGTCACCAACTGGGTGGTCTCCCCCGTCGGGGAGAACGCCAAGGAGGTCGCCCGGCCCACCGGCCAGGACGTCGACAGCTTCCAGGTCCGTCAGCACGAGGTCCAGCGGATCTGCAACGAGCAGCAGTTCTCCAGCGGCAACCGCCACTACCTGGGCGTGCAGTTCACCCTCTGGGACGGCCAGCTGGTGATCACCATGATGATCACGGTGACCGTGCTCCACGAGACCCTGCGCATCGAGGTCACCGGCCATGCCCTGGGCCCGGTGCACGCCCTGTTCACCACCAAGCCCAGCCCCAAGACCAAGTCGGTCGACAAGACCTTCAAGTTCTGGGAGAAGAAGGAGATACAGCTTCCGCTGGTCGAGCCGCGCGAGGTCGTCCGCCTCGCCGCCCGCGCCCCGCTCACCTGGTACCCGCCGCTCCTCGACCACCTCGGGGGCAAGCTGGTGCTGCCGGAGCCGTTCGGTCTGCGGCACGCCTGGGCCGACAAGCCCTGGCGCCACCGCTTCATGGCCGACGACGCGATGCGGGCGGCCACGCCGGTGCTGCGCGTGGTGCACGCCGCCGCGATGAAGGTGCTCGACGAGCACGGCGTGAACACCGAGCGCTTCACCAACCGCTCGATGATCCTGAGCGGCATGGTGCAGGACCCGGCGCCGCGCAAGGCCGATCTGTACGACGCCTGAGCGTCAGCTCCTGGGCCAGGCACGCGCGAGCATCTCGCGGGTGTCGCCCAGGAGTTGGGGCAGGATCTTGGTGTGTCCCACGACGGGCATGAAGTTGGTGTCGCCGCCCCAGCGGGGCACGATGTGCTGGTGCAGATGGGCGGCGATACCGGCGCCGGCGACCGAGCCCTGGTTCATGCCGATGTTGAAGCCGTGCGCCCCCGAGGCGGTCCGCAGCGCCGTCATGGCCTGCTTGGTGAGCTCGGCGAGCTCCAGGGTCTCGGCGGCGTCCAGGCCGGTGTAGTCGGCCACGTGCCGGTAGGGCACGACCATGAGGTGGCCGCCGTTGTACGGGTAGAGGTTGAGCACCGCGTACACGTGCTCGCCGCGGGCGACGATGAGCCCGTCCTCGTCCGACTTGGCCGGGATCGAGCAGAACGGGCAGCCGTCGCCGGCGTCCGGGCCGGTCGGCTTGTTCTCACCCTGGATGTACGCCATCCGGTGGGGCGTCCACAGGCGCTGGAAGGCGTCCTGGACACCCACTCCGATCTGCTGTTCCGGCTCACTCGTCATGCTGTGCAGCATATGACTTCACCGGGCGCGACGAGGAGCGGCCCCCGGGGAGCGGGGCTTCCCGGGGGCCGCGTCGAGCTGGTGGGGGCGTCAGACCTGCGCCCGCTCCTCGACGACCTTGAGGAGCTTGGCGATGGCCTCGTCGACCGGGATGCCGTTCTCCTGCGACCCGTCGCGGTAGCGGAACGAGACGGCACCGGCGGCCATGTCCTCGTCACCCGCGATGACCATGAACGGGACCTTGGCCTTCTGGTGGTTGCGGATCTTCTTCTGCATCCGGTCCGAGGACGCGTCCACCTCGACCCGCAGGCCCTTCTTCTTCGCCGCGGCGGCGAACTCCTGCAGGTACGGGATGTGGGCGTCGCCGATCGGGATGCCCACCGCCTGGACCGGGGCCAGCCACGGCGGCATGACGCCCGCGTAGTGCTCCAGGAGCACCGCGAAGAAGCGCTCGATCGAGCCGAACAGCGCGCGGTGGATCATGACGGGGCGCTGCTTGGAGCCGTCCGGACCGGTGTACTCCAGGTCGAAGCGCTCCGGCAGGTTGAAGTCGAGCTGCACGGTCGACATCTGCCAGGTGCGGCCGATGGCGTCCTTGCACTGCACGGAGATCTTCGGGCCGTAGAACGCGGCGCCGCCCGGGTCCGGGACCAGCGGGAGGCCCTGCTTCTCGGCCACCTGCCGCAGGGTCTCGGTGGCCTCCTCCCAGACCTCGTCCGAGCCGACGAACTTCTCCGGGTCCTTGGTGGACAGCTCCAGGTAGAAGTCGGTCAGACCGTAGTCGCGCAGCAGGTTCAGGACGAAGGTGAGCGTCTTGTCGAGCTCCTCCGCCATCTGCTCCCTGGTGCAGTAGATGTGCGCGTCGTCCTGGGTGAAGCCGCGGGCCCGGGTCAGACCGTGCACGACGCCCGACTTCTCGTACCGGTACACCGTCCCGAACTCGAACAGGCGCAGCGGCAGCTCACGGTAGGACCGGCCCCGCGCGTCGAAGATCAGGTTGTGCATGGGGCAGTTCATGGGCTTGAGGTAGTAGTCCACGCCCTCGTCGAGCTGCATGGGCGGGTACATGCCGTCGGCGTACCAGTCCAGGTGGCCCGACTGCTCGAAGAGCTTCCCCTTGGTCGCGTGCGGGGTGTAGACGAACTCGTAGCCCTCCTCCTCGTGCCGCTTGCGGCTGTAGTCCTCCATGACCCGGCGGATGATGCCGCCCTTGGGGTGGAAGACGGCGAGGCCGGAGCCGATCTGCTCCGGGATGGAGAACAGGTCGAGCTCGGCGCCGAGCTTGCGGTGGTCGCGCTTCTCGGCCTCGGCGAGGAAGTCGAGGTGCGCCTTCAGCTCGTCCTTGGAGGGCCAGGCGGTGCCGTAGATGCGCTGGAGCATCGGGTTCTTCTCGCTGCCCCGCCAGTACGCGGCGGCGTTGCGCATCAGCTTGAACGCCGGGATGTTCCGGGTGGTCGGCAGGTGCGGGCCGCGGCAGAGGTCCTTCCAGCACAGCTCGCCGGTCTTGGCGTCGAGGTTGTCGTAGATGGTCAGCTCGCCGCCGCCCACCTCGACGTCCGCGCCGTCGTCGGACGAGGCCGAGCCCTTGATGCCGATGAGCTCCAGCTTGTAGGGCTCGTCCGCGAGCTCCTCGCGGGCCGCCTCGTCGGTGACGACGCGGCGCGCGAAGCGCTGCCCCCGCTTCTGGATCTCCTGCATCTTCTTCTCGATGGCCTTCAGGTCCTCGGGAGTGAAGGGCCGCTCGACGTCGAAGTCGTAGTAGAAGCCGTCCCGGACCGGCGGGCCGATGCCCAGCTTGGCCTCGGGGAAGAGCTCCTGGACGGCCTGGGCCATCACATGGGCGGTGGAGTGGCGCAGGATGTTCAGGCCGTCCTCGGAGGAGATCTCGACGGGCTCGACCTCCTCGCCGTCCTTCACCACGTGGGCGAGGTCCTTCAGCTCACCGGCCACGCGGGCCGCCACGATGGTGCGCTCACCGGCGAAGAGCTCGGCAGCCGTAGTGCCCGTCGTCACCACGCGCTCTTCCCGCTCGGAATCGCGTTGGATGATCACACGGACGTCTGACACCGGTCTCTCCTGACTGAAGGGGTACGCACGCTCGTACCGCGTACGCGAAGGAATCCTACCGAGCCGGTGGCCTCCCCCGCGAAACAGTTCACGCGGCCCCGCGCCCCGGCGGGCGCCCCGGCCTCACTCCTCCCCCGCGCACGCCTCCTCGAAGAAGGCCATGCTCTCCATGGTCCCCTGGATCGACTTCATCAGCCGGTCCCGCTCGGCGTCGTCCACCTGGACCGGGGCCACGCCGCTCGCCCCCGCGAGCCTGCGGAAGCCGCCCCGGCTCTCCAGCCGGCCCGCCACCCGGATCGGCAGGCCGACGAGATGGGCGTGACCGGCGATCCGGTAGGCCTCCTCGTCCAGCTCCATCCGTACGTAGGGGATCTCCGCGCCCGCCAGCACCCGCAGCCGTACGGTCCCCGGGCCGCGCGGACCCGAGCGCCGCAGCCGGACCACCGCGCCGGTGACCCGGACCGGCAGCGCGGGCTCGTCGCGGAGGTAGCGCACCCCGGCCTCCCGGAGCGCGGGCAGGTCGCCGGGCGAGAACTCGACGGGCTCGGGGCGGGCCGCGCAGCCGGCCGGGACGCCCGCCGCCGGGGCCCACTCCAGGGCGACGCGGACGCCCTCCGAGCCCGAGACCAGGGCGACGACCGCCTCGGTGAGCTCGCGGCTGGCGCCGGCGCCGACGGCCGCGTCGAAGGCCTCCATGCCGCCGGTGGTACGGCGGTAGTCGATGGCCTCGCGGACCGCGTACAGCGCCTCGTACAGCCGGACGACGACCGGGCGGGCCTGTTCCACGGGGACGAACGCGGTGAGCCGTCCACCGGGCGCCTGGCCCACCAGGACGCCCTCCAGGGCGGCGAGCGCCTGCCGCCGGTGACGGGCGCCGTAGTACCCGGCCCGGCCGCGCACGGCGAGGGCCGCGGCCAGGAGCATGCCGTGCGCGGCGCCGCGCAGCCGCTCCTGTTCGCTCCAGGGGGCGGCGCCGGAGGGGCCCGGCGGGGTGCCGCGCCACCAGCGGACCTCGTCGCTGGGTACGGCGAGCGAGACGAGCACCTCGCGCGCGGAGGGCTCGGCCGAGCGGGCCAGCGCGGTGAGCGCCTCGCCGATCAGGTCCTCGCTGTCGGGGTACGCGCGGCTCTCCGGCACCAGCAGGCTGGTGCCGGGACCCGCGCCCGAGGGCGGGGTCCAGCGCGCGTACCGTCCCGCCGCGCCGCCGCGCCGCTGCCAGCCGTGGCGGCGCAGCAGCACGCCGAGCACCGCCGGGTCCACCTGCGCCGGGACCGGTTCGACGGCCTCGGGGCCGCCGGACTCCCCGCTCGACAGTCGCATCAGGGCCTCCCTCCCACCCCGACCCGGGTCATGATCTCGCAGAGCGCGCGATCGTCGAAGATCCGCGAGGTCGGTATCCGCACTGTGGTCCTGCGCCGCCCGGTCACCGCGTGGCCGGCCAGGTTGGTCCAGTAGCAGCAGTGCCGCAGCGCGAGCCGGTCGTGGCCCGCGCGCAGCCACTCGTCCCGGCTTCTGGGCACGAGCATCACGACCAGGATCYTGTGCACCGACACGGGGGTGCGGGCCAGCTTCACCAGGTGCTCGTTGTCGAGGGTGAAGGAGAAGGCACCGCCCGGGGGGTGCGGGGGGATCTGGTACGTGCACTTGAGCTGCACCTTGATCGTGACTTCGTCGTCGACCGTGTGGCCGGGGGCGCTGTGGCTCACGTGCCAGTCGATTCCGTTGTCCGGAAAGGGTTGTGAGAGCGAGCAGCCGGCGGCGGCGGCCACGGCGTGGAGGTAGCCCACCTGGAGGGTCTCCATGCAGGCGGTGGTGGCGAGTGAGCCGCGCGGCGGTCCGGTCGGCCCGGACAGGAGCCCGCTCGGCTCGGGCTGCGCGATCGCCATGCCGTCGTACGCCTTCCGTCAACTCGCGGGCCCGTCACCTGTGTTGTTGCCGATGGGCGTACGCCGCAAACAGCCCGGGTATCACGGAATCGGGCAGGAGACGCACGCCATCTGCCAAGGGTGCAAAGGGAGTTGAACCATGACGTGCTGGTATGAAGGCCCCCTGGCCGCTTTCGACACCGAGACGACGGGTGTGGACGTCGAGCGGGACCGGCTGGTCTCGGCCGCCCTGGTGGTGCAGGACGGACCGGGTTCACGCCCGCGGTCGACGCGCTGGCTGGTGAATCCGGGCATACCGGTGCCGGCCGCCGCGACCGCCGTGCACGGACTCACCGACGAGCACCTGCAGTTGAACGGGCGGTGGCCCGCGCCGGTGATGGAGGAGGTGGCCAGGGCGCTGTCCGAGGAGTGCGCGGCGGGCCGGCCGCTGGTGGTGATGAACGCGCCGTTCGATCTGACGCTGCTGGACCGGGAGTTGAGGCGGCACCGCGCCTCGTCGCTGGCGCGCTATCTGGACGGGGCGCCGCTGCGGGTGCTCGATCCGCGGGTCCTGGACAAGCATCTGGACCGGTACCGCAAGGGCCGGCGCACCCTGTCCGATCTGTGCGAGCACTACGGGGTGGTGCTGGAGGGCGCCCATGACGCGGCGGCGGACGCGCTGGCCGCGCTGGAGGTCGTACGGGCGGTGGGGCGGCGGTTCGCGGCGCGGCTGGAACGGCTGACCCCGGCGGAGATCCACACCCTTCAGACGGGCTGGCACGCGGCCCAGGCGCGGGGCCTTCAGGCGTGGTTCACGCGCAACGGGACGCCGGAGGCGGTGGACCCGGCGTGGCCCATGCGGCCCGAGCTCCCGGCGGCGGCCTGAGCGGCGGCCCCGGCGGCACGGCCTTCCGGCACGCCCCTTCGCCATGACCGGTCGGCACAAGCAGAAGGCCGGTCCGTCGATGACGGACCGGCCTTCTCCGGGTGGGCGATACTGGGTTCGAACCAGTGACCTCTTCGGTGTGAACGAAGCGCTCTCCCACTGAGCTAATCGCCCGGGAACGGACTGAACCATACAGGCCCGGACGGCCCGGGTTCAAACTCCGTTCAGGAGGGCCGTCAGCCCCCGCCGTCCGGAGCGCATCATCAGGGCGTGGTTGGCGAGGAAGACCGGCCGCCCGGGGAGCGCGAGGCGCCGCATCAGCGGCTTGCGCACCTCGACCTCCTGCTCGTACAGCGCGCGCGTGCCGCCGCCCCGCGCGCTGAGCGTCCAGCGGGCCCAGCCGTCCAGGTCGCCGCTCATGGCGACCTCCAGGACGCCGGCGGCCTCGTCGCGGCGCCGCTCGCGGGCGGTGACCACCAGGTCGTACGGGAGCAGGGAGCGGAACCGGGCGGTCCCCGCGCGGCCGTCGCCGCCCTCCGCGGTGGTGACCTCGCGGACCTGCGGCCACCAGCGGGGGTACTCCTCGACGCGCGCCAGGACCGCGAAGACGGTGGCGGGCGGGGCGGGCAGCTGCCAGACACTGCGGAACCGGTAGTGGCTCCAGCGCGCGGTCGTCGGCCTCATGGGGGAAGTCTGCGCCGGGGAGCGGAAAGTACACCGGTCCGGGGCGCGGGTTCCCGGAACGCCGAAGGCCCGGAGATCCGTGCGGATCTCCGGGCCTTCGGTCCGGGTGGGCGATACTGGGTTCGAACCAGTGACCTCTTCGGTGTGAACGAAGCGCTCTCCCACTGAGCTAATCGCCCGGGCGCACCGCAAACATTACCGCATGTCAGCGGGGCCTTTGACCAGGGCGGTGACCAGGATGGCGGGGTCCGCCCGTCAGTCGTTGATCTTCCACGGCATGACGAGGCCGAACTTCCAGAGGTAGGTCCCGGCGAGCACCGCCACGATCACCAGGGCGACCGTCGTCAGGATGATGTTCCGGCGCCGCACCTTGGGGTCGAGGGCCCGCTGGGCGGCCTCGGTGACCTTCCGCTTGGTCCAGCGCAGCACCAGCTGGGCCCAGACGAACTCGGTCGCCCAGATCGCCATACCGCCGAAGATCACCAGCCAGCCCGGCCCCGGCAGCGGAAGCATGATGACGCCCGCGACGACCACCGCGAGGCCGACCACGAAGACGCCGACCTGCCAGCTCAGGTGGAGCGTCCTGGACGCCTTGATGAAGGCGGGTGCCCGCGATCCCAGCGCCGCCTCGGGCGCCCCGGCCTGCTCGTCACTCCCCGTATTCATGCACTCCAACCTACCCGACGCGGACGCTCACCAGAATGGCCGCATAACCCAAAGTAATACTCCGCCGTACGAGCTACCTGAACACCCGCAAAACGGCCAGAGGGGTTTACAACGGCACCGTAGGTGGCATGTCGATTTCGCCGACGTGCGAATCCCCGAGCGCACACTGAGCGAAAGGCCCTGGCGCTTATGAACACCACGGTCAGCTGCGAGCTGCACCTGCGCCTCGTTGTGTCGAGCGAGTCCTCACTGCCTGTACCGGCGGGCCTGCGGTATGACACGGCCGATCCCTACGCCGTGCACGCCACCTTCCACACCGGAGCCGAGGAGACCGTCGAGTGGGTGTTCGCCCGCGACCTCCTCGCCGAGGGCCTGCACCGGCCCACCGGTACCGGAGACGTCAGAGTCTGGCCGTCGCGCAGCCACGGTCAGGGCGTCGTCTGCATCGCCCTCAGCTCCCCGGAAGGAGAAGCCCTGCTCGAAGCCCCCGCGCGGGCGCTGGAGTCGTTCCTCAAGCGGACCGACGCCGCGGTGCCACCGGGCACCGAGCACCGTCACTTCGATCTCGACACGGAGCTCTCGCACATCCTGGCCGAGAACTGAGCCAGGCCGAGAGCCGCACGGCGCCGTCCGACTCGGGGAGACGACGCCGCCCGGACACCCGCATAGGCACGCCCACCTCATAGGCATCTCACCGGCGCCCGTCCCGCGAGCACCCTCGCGGGACGGGCGCCGGTGCGCTGCTCGCGGGAGCCAGTAGAGTCGGCCAGCATCGGCGGGCACCGGCCCGCAGCAGGCCAGGGAGCGAATCGTGCTGATCCCTCACGACACCCGGATCGCCCTCGACATGGTGGTCGATCTGGTGAACACCGCGCCGGAGGGCGAGGAGCCGGACCGGCTCGCCGACGTCGAGGCGCTGTACGGCTTCGCACGGGAGCACGACGTCAGCGGCGTGGACAGCCTCACCGCGCGCGACCTCGCCGGTGTGCGGACGGTACGGGACCGCTTCTCGGCCGTCTTCGAGGCGGGGGACGCCCGGGCGGCGGCCGGCCTGGTCAACGAGATCGTGGCGGAGGCGGGCACCACGCCGCAGCTGACCGACCACGACGGCTACGACTGGCATGTGCACTACTTCGCGCCCGGCGCCTCGATCGCCGACCACCTGGCCGCCGACGGCGGGATGGCGCTGGCGTTCATCGTGGTGACGGGCGAGCAGGAGCGGCTGCGCCGGTGCGAGGCGCCGGACTGCGGGCGGGCCTTCGTGGACCTCTCGCGCAACCGTTCGCGCCGCTACTGCGACAGCCGCACCTGCGGGAACCGGCTGCACGTGGCCGCCTACCGGGCCCGGCGCAAGGAAGCCGCGGGCTGACACCCCGGGCGCCCTTCCGCGCGGCCGGTCACAAGAGGTACAGGTCGTGCACGGCCGCCATGAGCAGCAGACAGCCGATCACCCCGAGGAAGATCATCAACGGTGGCTGCGAAAGGGCGAAGAGGCAGCCGCGCGGCTCGTCGGCCGGGGGCGCGGGGTGCGGTTCTTCGGGCGGCGCGGGGACGTGCCCCGGGGAAGTGTCCAGCATCTCGGGGTGATGATGGACCAGCGCGGGCACCGTGGTGCGCCAACACGCCCACTCGGAGGGGGAGTTACTTCGATGTTGACGGGCAGGTGTTCCATCGCCACCCGGCCCGGTCCGCGCCCGTCCGCGCGGCGCCCGCGTCGCGCACCCATCGCGCCCACGCGGGCGGGTAATTGCCGGACGGGCCCGGCGGGACCCGGAAAAACATCTCCGAATCGCCTGTGGGAGCGCTCCCGGACCATGGCCGGAATTCAGTCCAACTGAAATTCCGTATAAGGGAATGAGCGACCATGGGAATTCCGCGCCCGGGCCGGTCACGGCACATTACGGAGCGTCAGATTCCGACGGGGTTTCAGATTCCGCGCCCGGCGGGCGGGCCGCCGGGCTCAGATCCCGTGCTTCTTCAGGATCGCCTCGATGTCACTGAAGTCCTCCCCGCCGGAGGTGCCCTTCGCCTTGGCGGCGGGCCGGGGCGCGGAGCCGCGCCCGGCGCCCAGGGAGGGCGCGGAGGCCCCCGGGGCGACCGCCTCGCCCTGGGCCGCCGCGGCGGCCCTGCGCTCCTTGCGGGTGCCGCCCTCGGAGCGCCGCTCGGCGAACCGGGTGACCGAGAAGAGCATCCAGGCGATGCCGAGCAGACCGAAGCCCGCCCAGACGGTCGGCTTGAAGACGATGCCGGACACCCAGCCCACGACCCCGGTCATGACCAGGGCCACGGGCACCAGCGCGTAGGCGGCGATCCGGGTGGCCGACAGGAAGCGCTTGCGGTAGGCCGTGACGGCGGCGATGCCCAGTCCGGCGGCGGACGCGGCGGAGCAGACGGTCTCGGCAAGCATCCGGTTCCTCCAGACATGGGGGGTGTGGCCCTTCCATCCTGCACCGCGGCGGGCCGTCCGGGCCACGGTGGGCCGGGACATCAGGGAGATCTCCGGGGCGGATCCTCCCCAGGTCCCGGTTGGGGCCCCTCGGGCGGGGCTGGAAGACTGGCCCCATGAGCGAGACCACCCCCGAAACCGGCTCCGCCCCCGTCGTCCTCGACGTGTGGTGCGAGCTCCAGTGCCCCGACTGCCACGCCGCCCTCGACGATGTCCGCGCCCTGCGGGAGCGGTACGGCGACCGGCTCGACATCCGGCTGCGGCACTTCCCGCTGGAGAAGCACAAGCACGCCTACGCCGCCGCCCAGGCCGCCGAGGAGGCGTTCGAGCAGGGCCGCGGGTGGCCTTACGCGGAGGCCGTCCTCGCCCGCACCGGGGAGCTCGGCGAGCGGGGCGAGCGCGTTCTGCTCGACACCGCGCGGGAACTCGGCCTGGACGCCGAGGAGTTCGACACCGCCCTGATCGACGGCCGACACCTGCTGATCGTCGACGCCGACCAGGCCGAGGGCAAGGCGATCGGCGTCACCGGCACCCCCACGTACGTCATCGACGGCGAGCGCCTGGACGGCGGCAAGAGCCAGGAAGGCCTGCGCGCCCGTATCCAGGAGATCGCGGACCGGCTGCTGGGCGCCTGAGGGACGTGGCCGTCCCTCAGAGGAGCGCCTTGGCGCGGTTGTACTCGACCGGCTCGTACCCCAGCGACTCGTACAGCCGCAGGGCCGGGATGTTGTCGGTGAAGACGTGCAGGGCCAGCGTGGACAGCCCGTCGGCCAGGGCCGCCCGCTCGGCCAGCAGCATCAGGGACCGGCCGTGGCCCCGGCCCCGGTGCTCCTCGGCGACGGCCACGTCGTACACATAGGCGCCCGGCCCGTCGTCCGGCCGCCGCCGGGCCACCCAGACGTGCCCGACCACGGCGTCACCGCTGACCAGCACCTCCAGATGGACGCCGGGCGTCGCCAGGCCGTCCGGGAGCAGTGCGCGATGGTCGGCCTCGGCCTTGGCGCGGGCCTGGTCGGCCGGGACGCCCCGGGCGATCCAGCCGCGGGCGTAGTTCTCCTGCTCGTCGTGGTGCCAGACGGTGAACTCGGCCTGGGTCATCGGCCGCCCGGCGCCCGGGGCGTCCCGGCCGACCAGGCCCGCGCCAAGGCCGAGGCCGACC
>NZ_JBJHPC010000921.1:0-1770 GCF_045257485.1 Streptomyces sp. YS-3
GTCCACATCGCCCCCGTGCTCGGCGAGCACCGTGCGCACGGTGCTCGCCGAGCACGGGGGCGATGTGGACGCGGCGACGGCCGCGCTGGTCAAGCGGGCGATCCCGGACGCGATGAGGTTGCTGGACGAGACGCGCAAGGGCGCCCGTTACGACATCGTCGCCCACCCGTGGATCCCGGACGTGCTGCGCAAGCAGACGGCGAAGGGCGCCGACCAGATCTGGGAGGCGCGCCCCAAGTGGACGCGGCACGCGCTGCCCCCGGGTGAGCACGAGGTGACGGCGCTGGACATCAACGGCGCGTACCTCTCCGCGCTGAAGACCCATCTGCCGCTGGGGCAGCTGGAGCACTCCACGGGCTTCGCGCACGACCGGCGCCGGGCGGGCGTGCATCTGATCACGCCGCCGGTGTGGGAGCACGAGGACGTGCTGCCCAACCCGATCGGCAACCGCGACGAGCCCGGCCCGCTGTGGGTGACCGAGCCGACCCTGCGGCTGCTGCACCGCCTGTCGGGACCGAAGTACGGGCTGTGCGAACCGCCCGAGATTCATGAGTCGTTCACGTCCGGGGCGACCGAGAACCTGCTGGAGAAGTTCCGGATCGCGCTGAAGGACGCGCGGGACGCGGCGCTCGCGGACGGGGACGAGGTGACGCTGGAGTACGTGAAGGCGATGTACTCCAAGTTCGTCTCCACGATGGGGGAGTCCAACTACAACAGGGAGCTGTACCGTCCGGACTGGATGCACATCATCCGCTCCCAGGCGTTCGCCAACCTGTGGATGAAGGCGTACAAGGCGCACGACGAGGGGCTGACGGTGGTGCGGGCGATGGGCACCGACGAGCTCCATGTGATCGGCGACTGGCGTGCGGTGTTCGCGGAGGGCCGGGGCGTGACGGAGGTCAAGGTCAAGGACACGTACACGGCCGGCGAGCGTGCCGATCAGGGCGATCAGGGCGAGGAGGGCTGAAGTGCCGGAGCAGAGCCATGAGTTCGGCAAGTACGGGGCGCGCGGGATCAAGGGCAGCGAGGCGGTGTCCCGGGTCCTGGACTCCCTCGCGGGCGGCATCGTGACGCCGGTGACGGTGAAGCGGGGCCTGATGGCGCGGCTGCACTACCTGACGCGTACCCCGCACGCGTGGGCGGCGGCGCGGGAGGCGGGCCTGACCGTCACCGACCGTACGCTCAGGGCCTGGCTGGCGGGCGTACGCACCCCCACCGCGGCGAACCTGGAGCGCATCGACCGCGCGTACTGGACGGTCCGCCGCCACAACGTGGCCCGCCACCTGCTGCGCCGCCTCAACGCGGCGGGCGGCACGCGCGTGGAACTCCACCCCCTCAACCAGTCCCAGGTCCCGCGCCCGCGCCAGCGGATCGTGGAGTACCGCACGATGAACGTCCGCCGCTGGGACCGCATCGTGGCGGCCTGGGCGGAGGCGGACGCGGAGGCGCTGGACGGGGCGTGGACGGACGTCATCGAGGACCTGGGGTCGCAGTGGGGGCAGTACGAGTACGTGACGAACGTGGGGTTCGCGGCGTGATGGGGTGAGGCCCTGGTGGGGTTGCTCGGCCCCGGTCCGCTCGTAGTTGGGCCGGGAGCCGCCCGGCGCCGTATCCGCGAGGCTGCCTCCCGCGGGGAGAAATTACGGTTCCGCCGGCGTTTGCTGTGGCCTCGGCATCCGGTGCAGCCTGTTCTCTCCAAGGGCCAACAGATCGGCGACAGCGTCGGCCGGGCATACGGTGCCCACGGCGGTGGGTGGGAGGGCCCAGTGC
>NZ_JBJHPC010000922.1:0-1763 GCF_045257485.1 Streptomyces sp. YS-3
GGGTCCCGGGTGGGAAGCGCCGCCCCGGGCGGGAAGCGTCGCCCCAGGCGGGAGGTGGCGGCCCGCACACGAAGCCGGGTCCGCACGGAAGCCGGGCCCGCAGACGTCGCGGCGTCCCGCGCGCGAAGCCGTGCCGCGCCCCTCAGTCCAGCTTCTTGTTGAAGTTGAACGCCGTGACCGCCATCCGCTCCCGGAAGTAGAAGCGGTGTGCGTCCGTCCGGTGCGTCCCGGAGTCCAGGTTCAGGGACGTGCAGCCGGCGGCGCGCGCGATCTCCTCCAGATGGGCCAGGAGCGCGTGGCCGACCCCCTGCGACCGTGCCGTCCCGGCCGTCACCAGGTCGTCCACGTACAGCTTGCGCACCGCGACCGTGGTGGCGACGATCCGCCACCCGGCCGCGCCCACGCACACCCCGCCCTCCCCGTACGCGGCGGAGAAGCGCAGCCCCTGCCCGTACCCCTCGGCGTAGATCTCGCCGAACAGGTCCTCCGTGAGGTGCGGGCGCAGCTCGCACAGGACGGGCAGCAGGTCGTCCGCCAGGCGCGGATCGCCGGGCTCAAGGTCGATGATCTCCATCAGCGCACTGTAGGCACCCCGCTCCCCGGGGCAGCCGGCGCCGCACCGGGCCTCCTCCCGTGCCCCCGGAGACCGGGCCGCGCCCACAAGATCGGCTCTTGTCCCGGCCGCCCGGCACCCCCTAGAGTCCTAGCGTCCTAATGGGAGTCGTACGGACAACCATTAGCCCAACACCGGCCAGTCCAGGGGGATCACGTGCTGCTTGCCCAGATCAGCGATCTGCATCTCGACGGGGGCGCGCGGGCCGCCGAGCGCGCCGCGCGGGTCGTCACGTACATCAACGCGATGCACCGCCGCCCGGACGCCGTCCTCGTCACCGGCGACATCGCGGACCACGGCACCGCGGCCGAGTACGCCGAGGCGGCCGAACTGCTCGCCCGCATCGAGGCCCCGGTCCTGACCTGCCCCGGCAACCACGACGACCGCGCCGCGTACCGCAAGGGCCTGCTCGACCTGCCGGGCGGCCCGGGCGGCACGACCCAGGACCCGTACGCACCGGTCAACCGGTCGCACCGGGTGGGTGGTTACGCGATCCTGATGTGCGACTCGACGATCCCCGGCGAGGACGGGGGCGTCCTGGAGGACACCACCCTGGAGTGGATCGCCCGGACGCTCGACGGACTCGGCGACACGCCGGCGCTGCTCGCCTTCCACCACCCGCCGACCGTGATCCACCACGAGTACCTGGACTCGATCAACCTCGGCAACGCGGACCGGCTGGCCGAACTCCTGGCGGCCCACGCCCACAAGCACGCCCAGAAGCACGCCCACACGGCCACCGCCCCCGCCTCGCCACCCGTGACCGCGGGGACTGCCGTGGCCGCCGTGCTGGTCGGCCATGCCCACACCTCCGGTGCGACCACGTTCGCCGGGCTGCCCCTGCTCGTCGCACCGGGCGTGACGTCGACGCTGCGGATGCCGTGGGAGGCGGGAGAAGGCCTGGTCAACATCGTCTCCCCGCCCGGCGTCGCCTTCCACTTCCTCGACGAGGACCGGCGGATCATGACGCACTTCCGGGTCGTGGAGCACCCGGACGACCACCACGCCGGGTAGGGCGGTTACGAGGGCCCACCGGAATCCGCTTGACCGGTGGGCCTTCTTCACGGATATTCATCTGCGTAACGCAGACTTTGCGCTACGCAGATCATGCGCACGCCTGATCGCGCCCGCGATCCGCGCGCTCTGCGCC
>NZ_JBJHPC010000923.1:0-1743 GCF_045257485.1 Streptomyces sp. YS-3
CCCCCGCGCCCACTCCGGTCCTCTCCGTCGGCCCGGTGGTGCTGGCGACGCCCGGCCGCGCGGTGGACCTGCACTTGCGCATCTCCGCCCCGACGACCGGGAGCGAGCTGCCGGTCATCCTCCTCTCCCACGGCCTCGGCCCCTCCAACAACCTCTCCTCACTGAACGGCTACGCCCCGCTCGCCAACCACTGGGCGGCACACGGCTTCGTCGTCATCCAGCCCACCCACCTGGACTCCAGGACGCTGCACCTGGAGTCCGACGCGCACTGGCGCACCCGGGCCGAGGACATGACGCGCGTCCTCGACCGACTCGACGAGATCGAGGCCTCCGTCCCCCAGCTCGCCGGCCGCCTCGACCCGAGCAGGGTCGCCGTCGCCGGGCACTCGATGGGCGGGCACACCGCGAGCCTGCTGCTCGGCGCCCGGCTCACCGATCCGCACGACGGAACGGAAGTGGACCTGTCCGACCCCCGGATCAAGGCGGGTGTCCTCCTCGCCGCTCCCGGCCGGGGCGGTGACGCCCTCACCGAGTTCACCGTCGACAACTACTCCTTCTTCCTGACCACGGACTTCTCGGCGATGACGACGCCCGCGCTGGTGGTCGCCGGTGACCAGGACGACTCCGCCTTCCTGACGGTCCGGGGCCCGGACTGGCACGCCGATCCCTACCTCCTCGCCCCGGGGCCCAAATCCCTGCTCACCCTGTTCGACGCGGGCCACGGACTCGGCGGGATCTCCGGATACGACGTCGCCGAGACCACGGACGAGAACCCCGAGCGGGTCGCCTGGGTCGCCCGGCTCACCTCCGCGTATCTGCGCAGCGAGCTGTATCCCGGGGACCCCGCCTGGCCGGCGGCGAGGGACGCGCTGGCGACCGCCGCCGGTCCCGTGGGCCGGATCGAATCCAAGTAGGGGCGCAGGGCTCCCCTGTCCCGGCAGGTCAGCCCTCGGCCGACGCTGACAGCAAGCACTCCGCCTGGGCCAGGGCCGTGGGATCCTCGAAGAGACGGTTGAGCAGCGCGCCCTCCAGCTCCGCCGCCTCGAACTCGTCGAGGCCGCGCTCCTCCAGCAGCCTGCCGATGGCCTGGAGGGCGAGCAGCGAGTAGCCGCCGAGCTCGAAGAAGTCACTGCGGCGGATGTCGATGGTCTCGGCGTCGATCTGCAGGAGTTCGGCCCAGATCCGGCGAACCGAGTCGGCCACCCGCACCGATGCGGTCTCGGTTGTCGGGGGCGCGTCGGCGTTCGGGGTGGCGGCGGCCGGGGATTCAGCGGTGCGGGCGGTCGATTCTGTGGACACGTCTCCCCCAGGGGGTCGGATGGCGTCTGTGCGGGCCGGGCCGCCGACTTGCGGGGCGGCTCCGTTACGGAGGGCCGCACCGGCGGGCGGCCGTCGAAGGGAACTCGTACGGGCAGAGGGGTCCGCGCGCTATGGGGCGCGCGCCCTCACGGCGGGGGTCCTCATTCACACCACCGCGTCCGGCCGGTCCGCGACGGCCTCCAGCAGGGCCCGGAACGCGGCGGTGTGGCGGTGAGCGGTCGTCTCGTCGTACAGCGCGCGATCGTAGGCGAGGTCGATGGTGAATCCGCCCTGCCGGTCCTCCTCCACCATGACGGTGACGTCGAACTTGGCGTACGGCACGGCGACCTCCACAGGTGTCACGCTCAAGCCGCGCAGGCGCGGGGCGGGGGCGGACGCGGCGCCGTGGCAGAACACCATCTGGAACACGGGGTTGTGCCGGGG
>NZ_JBJHPC010000924.1:0-1736 GCF_045257485.1 Streptomyces sp. YS-3
CTCCCCCACCTCGACCTCCCAGCAACTCCCCCGCCAGGCACGCGTACCAGCCGAGCTCCTGGGGCCCGAGCATGCCCATCGCTGGGCATCACAGCTACTGGCCCCCCTGGACCGCCCTTTGCGCATCGCGCTGCGCTGCTGGCTGGCCCACCGCGGCCGCACAGCCCCAGCAGCAGCCGAGTTGAAGCTGAGCCGCACCACCCTGACGCAGTGGCTGTCCCGGTGCAGCCAGGCACTCGGCATGGACCTGGCGTCGCCTGCCGTACGGGCAGAACTGCATCTGGCCGCCGAAACACTCGCTACCGCCGAAGACACCCCGACAGCCCTTCCCCGACGCGCCGGCCGGACCTACCGCGCGGCAAGCCGACAACCCCCGTGAGGGAACTACAGCCTTCCCATGACCGACGAAGTCCTCGGCGATACCGGGCGCCAGACACCTACCCGGTCACGTGCTCTGGTGGCGTTCTCGTCGGCAAGGAATGGACGCAGCAGGACGACCGGGGCGCGCGGCCGGTGCAGCGGGATAATGCGGCCGCAGTCTTCGATGACGTGTCCGGTGAGACCGTCGGTGATCGGGCAGAGCTGGTGCTCCAATGCCGCACCCACGGGCTAGGCGCCAACCGTCATCGTCGGCACCGTCAGACTGTCCGCTGCCGGTGACAGCGCGCCCTTCTACGGTGGCCTCCACATCAGGCCTGGCGCCGCCGTGGTATCCGCCACAGTGCCCGACGCGGATGGTGTCCGCCCCTGGACTCGTCTGAGCCAGCGCACAACCACGCCGAATGCGCTCGCCCCGCCAGCCAGCCAGACCGTCACCGCTCGCAGGAGGCGATGCGCGCCTGCCGGCTCCCCGAGCACCGGACAGCACGGGCCGTTGCTGGGGGCTGTCGACGCGCCTCTCACAGTCTCGGCGGAGCGGTTCGGGCCGCCGGGGGGCGAACGTGGCGTGCACCGCGGCGCCGGGTCGTGTGCAGTTCCGAAAGGTCGTGTGCAGTTCCGAAAGTAGGGCTGGTGAAAAGAGTGCAGGACAGCAAGGAGGAGCACTCCTTGTGGTGCACAGGTGATAGCCGGGTCCGGGGATGTGGCGCAGGTTGGTAATGGCGGTGGGTGGCTGTGGTGTCTAGGTTTGCTGTGCGCGATTGGCCGTTGGCCCGCTGTCGGTAGATGAGACGGGAGCCTGCCCTTCACAGAAGGACCTGCCTTGCGTGTGCCGGCGGGACGCCGGTGGGCGTGGGGTGAGGGTCTGGGCGCATCAACCACATTCCTTCGACGGGGTCGGCAGCGGCATGCCTTTTTTACGAGCCAGACAGCAGCGGCTTGTACGGCTTGAGGAGGGTACTGACACTGCCGGGGAGAAGACCCCACGACCTGGGGCGACATATGAAACCAGACGTCCTCATCCGTTTATCCCGCACGCGCGCCTGCCGTCACTGGCCGATCCGCTTCCCGCTGGTCCGTATCTCTGCCGCTGCGGGCGTGGTTGTCGGTCGGCTGCGGTGACCCGTGCCGACACGGTGGCTGCCGTTCCCGGGCCGCGGTCGCCCGTGAGGCCGGTGAGTCTGCTTGCTCCGCTGGGTGCACTGTCCGCGCGGATGCAGCAGTTGCTGGTGGAGGGCGACACACAGGGTGCCTACGCCGGTGCCTCGCTGGGGGGCGGGGCGCGTAGTGCGGCTGCCGATCACGGGTGGGCCATGACGCGTGCGGTGGCGGTGGGCGCGGTGCGGGCGGGCTGGAGC
>NZ_JBJHPC010000925.1:0-1729 GCF_045257485.1 Streptomyces sp. YS-3
CTGCCAAGGGCATGGCTGGTTGGCTACGTTCGGAAAGGATAACCGCTGAAAGCATCTAAGCGGGAAGCCTGCTTCGAGATGAGTATTCCCACCTCCTTGAGAGGGTAAGGCTCCCAGTAGACGACTGGGTTGATAGGCCAGATGTGGAAGCCTCGTAAGGGGTGGAGCTGACTGGTACTAATAGGCCGAGGGCTTGTCCTCAGTTGCTCGCGTCCACTGTGTTAGTTCTGAAATAACGAACAGCTGTGTYMATGCCAGCGTTCAAATTTTCATAGTGTTTCGGTGGTCATAGCGTTAGGGAAACGCCCGGTTACATTCCGAACCCGGAAGCTAAGCCTTTCAGCGCCGATGGTACTGCAGGGGGGACCCTGTGGGAGAGTAGGACGCCGCCGAACAAATTTTGGGAAAAGCCCCGTACCGGTCTCCGGTACGGGGCTTTTCTGCGTTTACCGGCGTTTAGGGTCGAACCATGCGCTATGACCTCGTCATCTTCGACAACGACGGTGTGCTCGTCGACAGTGAACCGATCTCGAACACCATCCTCGCCGGGTACCTCACCGAGCTCGGTCACCCGACCTCGTACGAGGACTCCATTCGCGACTACATGGGCTCCGCCATGCACCGCATCCACGACCTCGTCCAGGAGCGGAGCGGGCAGGTGCTGCCGGCCGACTTCGACGACGTCTTCCACTCCCGCGTCTTCGGCGCCTTCGAGCGCGAGCTGAAGCCGGTGGCCGGGGCCACCGACGTACTCGCGCAGCTGGTCGCGGACGGGGTGCCGTACTGCGTCGCCTCCTCGGGCAGTCATGAGCGCATCCGGGTGGGGCACCGTACGACCGGGCTCGACGAGTGGTTCGAGGAGGAGTGGGTGTTCTCCTCGCAGGACGTCGGGCGCGGGAAGCCGGCGCCGGATCTCTTCCTGTACGCGGCCGAGCGCATGGGTGTCGCTCCGGAGCGGTGTGCCGTCGTCGAGGACAGCCCGCTCGGCGTACAGGCCGCGCTGGCCGCCGGGATGGATGTGTACGGGTTCACCGCCATGACTCCCGAGGAGCGGCTCCAGGGCTGTACGGCCTTCTTCTCCGACATGGCACAACTGCGCGAATTGCTCGGGTGATCTATCTACCCAGGGGTAAGTAACGGCCCTAAGCTCAGCGGCCATGACAGACGCGCGCCTGCGGCACGGCAGGGCGTCCCTGGCGCTGAGCTTCTTCGCGCAGGGCGTCGCCTTCGCTCTCCTGGTGACCCGGATTCCGGCGATCCAGGACCAGTACGGGATATCCGACGGTCTGCTGCCGGTGTTCCTGGCCGCCGTGCCGATCCTCGCGGGGGCCGGCAGCGTCACCACCGAGTACCTGGTGAAGCGGGTCGCGCCGAGTGCGGTGCTGCGGGCGGTGCAGCCCGTGGTGATGCTGGCGCTGCTCGGGGTCGCGGCCGGGGACCGGATGTGGCAGGCGGCGCTCTCGCTCGGGGTGTTCGGGCTGGCCGTGGGTGGCCTCGACGCCTCCATGAACATGCTGGGGATCAGCCTTCAGCGGGCGTACGGGCGGAGCATCATCACCGGCTTCCACGCCACGTACAGCCTCGGCGGGATCATCGGGGCGTCGCTCGCCTGGGCGGGGGCGCACTGGGATTTCTCGCTGCTCGTCTCCTATCTGCCGGTCGTGATCGTGCTGGCGCCCGTGTGCCTGGCCGGGAGCCGGTGGTACGTGGATGGGGAGCCGGGGGAGGG
>NZ_JBJHPC010000926.1:0-1725 GCF_045257485.1 Streptomyces sp. YS-3
CCCCCCGCGCCCGTACGCTGGACCGGTGACGGACGAACCTGCCGAAGACACGACCGCCCGGCCCACCGCCCGGCCCGAGGCCCCAGCGCACACGGATGAGAACTCCGAGCGGCCCGAAGCCCGGCTGGACCGCGCTGTGCGGGCGGCCGAGCAGGCGCTGATCGAGTTCGAGATCGCCGTGGAGACCTTCCGCGTGGAGGTGGAGAACTTCTCCCGCCTGCACCACCAGAAGCTCGGCCCGATGTACGCCCGGCTCGACGAGCTCGACGCCCAGATCGCCGAGGCCAAAGCTTCCCTCACCGGCGACCCGGAAGACCAGCGCAAGGCACGCGAGGCGCGAGCCGCCGTCATGCCCATGCCTGGTGTCGACGAGCTCTTCCACGACTGGATGGACTCCGAGGGGCTCTCCCCCGAGGCCGCCTCCATGCTCACCGACCAGCCCGTACGGCCGCCGAAGCGGGTCCGCCCCAGTGAGGAGGCGCGCAGGCTCTACCGGGAGTTGGCGCGCAAGGCGCACCCCGACCTCGCGCAGGAGGAGCAGGAACGGGCCCGGCGCGAGGAGTTCATCACCCGGGTCAACGCCGCGTACGGCCGGGGCGACGAGGAGCTGCTGCGGGAGCTCGCCGAGGAGTGGGCGGCAGGCCCGGTGCCGGAGGAGGCGCGCCCCAGCGAGAGCGAGGAGCTCTACGCCCGGCTGGAATGGCTGGCCCAGCGCAAGGAGCTGCTGGCCGTACTGGCGCGTGATCTGGAGGAGAGCGCGATCGGCTCGATGCTGCGGATGGCGCCCGACGACCCGGACCGGCTCCTGGAGGAGATCGCCGAGCAGTTGCTGGCCGAGGTCGCCGGGCGCGAGGCGGTCCTTGCCGAGCTGGTGCAGTAGCGTTCCCGGTGACCTGGCCACACCACACGGCTGACCCCCTGACCGGCAGATACCGGTGACCGGCCGATACGACCGTCGCGGCTGCTTCGGCCCCGGGGCCAGGGACAGCCGACGCGTACGAAAGAAGGCATGACCCATGAATTTCGCCCAGCTGCCGTCCGTCGAGGTCGCTGCCGTGCCGGCCGACGCCCTGGTGCTGGACGTCCGTGAGGACGATGAGTGGGCGGCCGGGCACGTCGAGGGCGCGCTGCATGTGCCGATGAGCGACTTCGTGGCGCGCTTCGGCGATGTGACGCAGGCTGTCGAGGACGGCCGCCGGGCGTATGTGATGTGCCGGGTCGGTGGCAGGTCCGCGCAGGTCACCCAGTACCTGGTGCAGCAGGGCATCGATGCCGTGAACGTCGACGGCGGCATGCAGGCGTGGGACGCCGCCGGGCGCCCGATGGTCAGCGACAACGACAGTCCGGCTTTCGTCCTCTGACCGACGTTTGACGTTCGGCCGTCGGACGCCCGCCGTCGGCCGAGCGGCTCGTACGCGAGACAGCGTGCGCGAGCGGCCGTGCTGCCCTGGTACCCGAGCGGCCGTACTGCCCGTTACCCGAGCGGGTGCGCGGCCAGCAGGTCGCCGAGGGCTTCCTCATGGGCCGCGGCCGGGCCCAGGGACAGTTCCAGTTGCTTGGCCCAGGCGTGGTAGCGGTGCAGGGGGTAGTCGGTGTCGGCGCCGAAGCCGCCGTGCAGATGCTGGGCGGTCTGTACGACTCTGCGTACGCCTTCGGAGGCCCAGATTTTCGCCACCGCAACGTCTCCGGAGACGTTGCGGTGGCGAAAATCTGGGCCTCCGAAGG
>NZ_JBJHPC010000927.1:0-1719 GCF_045257485.1 Streptomyces sp. YS-3
GACTGCGTGGGCGCAGGGCGAAGTGGACACGGGCGTGAAGTCGGCGCTGGCGCTGTTCTCCGCGACGGCTTGTCCGTGACCACGTTCTGGCCGCCGGCCGGGTAGCTCACCGACCCGTCCGCCGCGACCGTGAAGCCGAGGCTCGCCGCGTCGTCCAGCGCGTCCTTCAACTGGCCCTGGAAGCCGACCAGTTCGCACACGAGCGAGCTCAGAGTCGTACGGACCAGACCGCATTCCGTACGGATGTAGTCGTAGTTGCGGTCCAGGCGCCGCAGGCGGTTGACGGCGGCCGGGGACGCCATGCCCTTCTGCGTGGCCTCCAGACCGTGGATCATCTCGCTGCTGATCCGGTCCCGTGCCGCGTCGGCCTGGGTGCTGACGGCGCCCCAGCCGTCGGCGGCGTCGAGGAGCTCGGCGCACTTGAGGTCGTGCAGCTGCTGCCAGGTGAGCACCCCCGTCACCGGCCCTTGCCGGCCGGCGCGGAGAACTGCGCCAGCGCCGACTTCACGCCCGTGTCCACTTCGCCCTGCGCCCACGCAGTCTGACGCAGAACCGGCTCCAGGGCGCCGCACTCGGAGTGGACGGCCGTCAGCCGCTTCTCCCACGAGGTGAGTACGGACTTGAGCGCGGCCATACTCGCCAGTCCAGCCGTGCCTGCCTCGGCCCCGGCGTGGGCCGAGGTGAGCTTGGCCTTGGCCGTGGCGGTGTCCGTCTGCAGGGCGTGAGCGGTGCCCGCCGCGTCCGACCACGGCTTGGCGCTGTGCTTCAGCTCGCCGCCGGCGCCCGCGTCCTTGCGCCCGCCACCCGCCGGCCCCGCCGACGCCAGTGACATCGCCCCCGCCGGCCCCGCCTGGTCCAGCAACCGCTGCCAGCTCTGCGCGTACACGTACTCCCCCGTCTCCCCGTGGTCTCGTGCGACCCTCTTCCGTCGCCCCGCAATGACGTTAAAGCCGCAGGTGGGGGCGTGCGCAAGCGCAAACAGGGGGGTGGCTGAAAAAAGTGCGGCCACGCATAACACCCGGATACGGGTGTGCGCAAGAGTGATCACGCTCAGGCGTACGCGTTCGCGCCGCCCAGTTCTCGGGGGCCGTGTCTGAGTGCCTGATGGACGGGTGCGTCGCGCGCCGACTCCTGGAGCACCGGCCGCGTCCCGGGACCCGGGGCTCTTGTTGATGCGCGGGTGCCATTGCCCGTTGAGGCGGTGCGCGCGAAATAGTCGCCGGGTCGCGTACGGGCCGGCCCCCTCGCAGGGGAGGGGAGCGGTATCTGTCCGGAGGCGCCCTACGCCGTGGCGGCCGCGGGGCGCCGGTTATGCCCCGCACCCCGTCGCAGAAACCCACTTTTTCATGTGCGTGCAGGGGCGGAGCAAGGGCATGCGGTGGTCAGGAGGTTGATGACAATGGTTCCCCTGCTTCTGGTACTTCTGCTGGCTCTGGTCCTCTTCGGTGCGGGTTTCGCGCTGAAGGCGCTGTGGTGGATCGCCGTGATCGTGCTGGCCGTGTGGCTGCTGGGCTTCGTCGTCCGGGCCGCGGACGGCAGCGGCCGTCGGGGCCGCTGGTACCGCTGGTAGGCGGGTCCTCCCGCAGGTGAGAACCGCGGCGGACGACGCGGGTTGACGCGGGGGCCCGGCCCACTGTGGGCCGGGCCCCCGCGTCATGCGCGCCGATGCGTTGCCCGCGGCAGACGGACGGATGTCTGCCCCGCGCCCCACCCCTGGGC
>NZ_JBJHPC010000928.1:0-1713 GCF_045257485.1 Streptomyces sp. YS-3
ACCCCCAGCTCTGCCGCCACCCGCCCGTCCCTGATCGCGGCCAGGAGTGTGGCGTGGTCCGACTCCGTGCGGTCGGCGTAGAGGACCGCGAAGCCGGCCACGGCCTCGTCGAGCTCTTCGTTCTTGCCGCAGTACCCGGCTATCAGGCGCGGGTCGGCGCTGTGGGCGTGCGCGCGCGCCAGCAGTGCGCCGGTCATACGGCCGTAGTCGTCCAGCTGGTCGGCGGCCAGGGCCGCCGGGTCGACGCTGCCCTTGCGGTTGCGGAACTGGCGCACCTGATAGGGGTGCCCGTCTACGGTGGTCCAGCCGAGCAGGATGTCGCTGACGACCTGCATCCGCTTCTGTCCGAGGACCACACGGCGGCCTTCGTGACCCGCGTCCGGGGCAGGGAAGCCGGCCTTGGCCAGGTGCGGCAGCAGGGCCGAGGCGCGGGCCTCCTTGACCTGAAGTACCAGCGGCTCGCCGCGATGGTCGACGAGCAGCACCACGTACGACCGCGTGCCGACGCTGCCGGTGCCGACGACCCGGAACGCCACGTCGTGTATCGCGTACCGCGCGAGCAGCGGCAGGCGGTCTTCCGAGAGCGTTTCCAGGTAGGGGCCGAGCGAGGCGGCGACAGCAGCGGCTTCGGCGTCGGGGACCCGGCGCAGGACCGGAGCCGCGTCGACGAAGTGATGGTGTCCGTCTGCTCTCTGCTCGGTGGCCTTGGCGGCGAAGCGGGCGCTGGTGTTGTTGCGGGCCTTGGCCGACACCTGCTCCAGGGTGCCGAGCAAATCCCGTGCGTCGGTGTGGGAGACCAGTTCCTCGTCGGCTATCGCGTTCCACGCGTCCAGCACCGGCAGTTTCGCCAGGAGCCTCATCGTGCGCCGGTAGGCGCCCACGGCGTCGAAGGCCGCGGCCCGGCAGATGTCCTCGTCGGCGCCTGCTTCCCGGCCGGCCAGGACCAGGGAGGCGGCGAGGCGCTTGAGGTCCCATTCCCAGGGGCCGGTGACGGTCTCGTCGAAGTCGTTGAGGTCGATGACGAGGCCGCCGCGGGCGTCGCCGTAGAGACCGAAGTTCGCCGCGTGGGCGTCACCGCAGATCTGGGCGCCTATTCCGGTGACGGGGGTGCCGACGAGGTCGTGGGCCATCAGTCCGGCGGAGCCGCGCAGGAAGGCGAACGGGGAGGCCGCCATGCGGCCCACGCGGATCGGCGTGAGCTCGGGCACGCGGCCGAGGTTCGATTCCTCGACGGCCCGGACCGCGTCGGGGCGGTCGGCGGAGAGGAGCAGCGAATCGTGCGAGGAGCGGGGCACCCGGTCGCGCAGTGCCTTGCCGTCGCTCTTGGGCGAGCCGGCTTTGTGGCCGGGTCCCCGTCCTTCGTGGTGTCGGAATCCCGGCACCTCGGGAATCCGGGTCTGCCCGTCGTCGGGCACCGCTCGCTGGGCCGGAATCACCGCCTCGACATCGCTCATCGCGTGCCGCCTCCCCCGTACTCGTTCATCATCAGCAGCTCGAATGCCATGACGGTACCGGTGGCGGCCGACAGCCGTCTCCCCCTGTGGATAACTCCCGGAGGCGGCCATCGAGCAGGCCACCGCCGGGAGTTATCCACAGCCAGGCGCCGAGGTTCAGACGCCGACCGCTTCCTCAAGCTCCTCCTCGATCCCCTCTTCGCCCTCGCGGATGCCGCGACCGTCGCCCAGAGCACCGGCACCACCCCCGGCATCCGCG
>NZ_JBJHPC010000929.1:0-1707 GCF_045257485.1 Streptomyces sp. YS-3
CTCCGGCATCGGGGCGCCCGGGTACGGCTATCCGCAGACGCCCCCGGCGCAGCCGGGCTACGGCTACCCGCAGGCGCCCGGCCAGCCCGGCCCGYACGCCCAGCAGCCCGGCCCCTACGGCCAGCAGGCGGGCCCGTACGGCGGTTACCCGACGCAGCCCCAGTACCCGGGCGCCCCGATGCCGGAGCCGCCGGGCGGGGGACGCAACCCCTTCAAGGGCAAGCCCGCCGTGATCGTGGCGGCGGCCGTGGCCGGTCTGCTCGTGGTCGGCGGCGGCGTCTACTTCGCCACCAAGGGCGGGGACGACGACAAGAAGCCCGTGGCGAAGACGAGCCAGAGCGCGCAGCCCACCGGCTCCCCCACCAGCGACGAGGGCGACGGCAAGGGCGACGGCCGCGCCGGGAACGACGACCTCAACGCGGGCCGCAAGGACGGCGAGGCGAAGGTCTGGCTCCAGGAGAACGCCACCCAGCTCACCCAGAACGGCGCCGAGCAGTCCGGCCCCTGGGTGGTCGGCGACACCGTCGTCAAGGCGATGTACAAGGAGGTCACCGCCTATTCGGTGGCCGACGGCAAGCAGAAGTGGAGCGTGCCGCTGAGCGCCCCGCTGTGCGGCGCCCCGCACCAGACCACCGCCGACGGCAAGATCGTCCTCGGTGTGCAGGAGAACAACACCAAGAACGCCAAGTGCAACCAGCTCCAGCAGGTCGACCTCGCGGCCGGCAAGGCGGGCTGGAAGGTGGCGGTCCCGTCGGAGAACGCCTTCGACATCATGACCAGCTTCGACCTGGCGATCAGCGGCAACACCGTGGCGGTGGCCCGGATGGGCGGCGTCAGCGGGTTCTCGGTGCTCGACGGCAAGAAGATCTTCGGTCAGGAGCGCAGCGGCAACTGCCGGGCGGACGCCTTCGCGGGCGGCCCCAGGCTGATCGCCGCGGGCAGCTGCACGGTCGGCGGTGACACGCTCGCGGTCGACCAGATCCAGGAGCTGGACGCCACGACCGGCAAGCCCAAGTGGACCAAGCAGTACCCCAAGGGCTGGAAGGTCGCCCGGGTCTTCTCCGTCGACCCGCTGGTGGTCTATGTGACCAACAAGGACAAGAAGCAGTTCAACATCTCGACGTACAAGCCCGACGGCTCGCTCCGCTCCGAGCTGGTCAGCAAGGACAGCTTCCAGCCGGAGTGCGGCTGGGCGATCATGGACCGTGACCTCCAGGGCTGCCTGGGCACCGCCGCCGACGCCAACACGCTGTATCTGCCGACCGAGCCCAAGCGCAGCACCGGCGACGGCTTCGGGCGCACCAACGCGGTCGTGGCGTTCGACCTCAACACCGGCAAGGAGAAGTGGCGTTCGAGCGCGGGCAGCGACCGCACGATGCTGCCCCTGAACGCCGAGAGCGGCAAGGTCCTCGCCTACATCGCCCCCACCACCGAGCAGGGCGGCGCGGTCGCGGAGGTCGCGGGCGCGGGCCAGCCCAAGATCGTGCTCCAGAACCCGGCGTCCACCGCCTCCATCGAGAACGGCTTCTTCTCCAAGCACGTGGTCTACCGCGACGGCCGGCTGTTCATCCTCAACGGCCGGGTGTCCAGCCCCAAGGGCGACACCAAGGAGAAGGCCCTGATGGGGTTCGGCAACTGATGAACGCGTCCGCTCCCGCCCGCTTCCCTTCCGCAGAGGTACGTACGTCATGAGCCAGCCCCCCCAGC
>NZ_JBJHPC010000930.1:0-1705 GCF_045257485.1 Streptomyces sp. YS-3
GCGGTACGTACTTCATCAGCGTCCGCCCGCCCACGATCCCCAGCCCGGCGACCGCCCACAGCGCCAGCACCGCGCCCAGCCCCACCGACAGCGGGCTGTCGTACCGCGCCGCCAGGTTCGCCGTCATGATCTGCGTGAGGTCCCCGAACTCGGCGACCAGGATCAGCATGAACCCCGCCCCGGACACCTTCCAGAACGACTGGTCGGCCGGGGCCTTCACCCCGTCCTCCTCCTCGTCCTTCTTGAACAGCAGCATCGCCGCGCCCGCGAGGAACAGGACGCCCACGATCGCCTGGAGCAGCCGGTGCGGCAGCAGCGTCAGCACACTGCCGGCCGCGATGGCGAGCGCCACATGCAGCAGGAACGCCGCCGCGACGCCGACGAACACGTACGACGCCTTGTAGCGGGTGCCGAGCATCAGACCCGCGAGCGCGGTCTTGTCGGGCAGCTCGGCGAGGAAGACCACACCGAAGGTGATCGCGAGGACGGTGAAGCTGAACACGGAGTTTTCCTCAATCGGTCGGGCGCGGCGCGGCCGTACCGAGAGCGTTTCGCGAAAGGAATCCGGGGTCGCTTCGGCACGGCAGCGCCATGAAGCAATCACGGACATGGACACTGCGGCCGAAGGTCTCGCTGGCGGGCCTCGCGGGCCTGCCTCCGGGCGCCGGCTGGTCTCTCCCTGGGGAGGTTCCAGCAGTATGTCGACGGTCCGGCGAAGAGCTACTCCCCTTCTGCTCCGTACAGAATACGCGACGCCACCCGCGCCCGGCAGCGTGACCAGTCCCACCGTGCGCGTCTGGTCGAGCCCGGGCAGCAGCGCGTCGGCGGCGGCGGGCCTGGCCACCTCCAGCCGGGCGTCCCGGTCGGGCAGGCCGAGCGCCATCCCCGCCTCCACCTCCCCGCGCCGCACCGTCAGCTCGTCCAGCGCGCGCCGCCCGCCGAGGACCGTCGCGGTGAGCGCGCCGCCGATGAGGATGCCGGTGACCGGGATGAGCGCGATGCCCTTGACCGGGACGAGCCCCGTGAGCAGCAGCGCGCCGACCACCGGCACCACCCCGGCGGCGATCGGCAGCGCGGCCCACCGCCAGGTGGCGTTGGGCGTCATCCGCCGCCCGGCCGTACGCGTCGCCACCGCGTACATCAGCAGCAGGAAGCAGAGCAGCAGCGGCACCGAGCCGACCACCCAGCGGATCGCGCTCGCCACCACCGCGAGCTGAACCGCCGCACGCACCCCCGCGACCAGGATCTCCCTCGCCCGGCCGAGGTGCGCCAGCCCCGCGACCCCGGCCGCGACCAGGAGCAGTACGGCGAGAACGACCCCCAGCGTGACATTCACGGGCAGCAGCACGCGCCCACCGTACGCCGGGGCCGGTAGCGGGAGCGGCCCCCGCACCGGGTGGCGCAACCCTGGCATACGGGGCGTCAGTTCCCTTGCGGGACAAGGGCGATCAAGGAGGACGGAGATCGCCCCAACCCTTGATGTGACGTGCCCATGTCGCCACTCTGTTACCTGGCGCCCACCCCCCGGAAACCCGGCGCCGCCACGATGACCGGGCCGCGCACCCTCGCGCCCGGCCAAGGTCCCCCCACATCCAGGGAGTTCGCATGTCAGGTGTCTACGCGCGTCACGCCGCCCGGCTCTCCGCGCTCACCGCCTCCGCCGCCCTGCTCGCCACCGCGAGCCTGCTCGCCGCCCCCGGCGCCC
>NZ_JBJHPC010000094.1:0-17317 GCF_045257485.1 Streptomyces sp. YS-3
GGTTGGGGCCGCCGTAGGAGTCGGACGCCTCGGAACCGTCGGCGTCCTGCTCGCGCGCGGAGTACGAGGCATGCGAGGCGTACGAGGAGTCGGGGTCATCCGTAGCGGCCGGGTGGCTCAGCTCGTCCGGGGAGCCCGGGGCGCCCGGCGCGTCCTGGAAGCGCGGCTCGCCCTGGGAGTTGGAGTCGTCCCGGGAGTTGGAGTCGTCCGGGGCGTTGTAGTCGTCCGGGGAGTCCGGCGCATCCCCCCACGCGGCACCGGCCGATTCGGCCGCCCCCCGCACGCCGAAGTCGTCGCTCTCCTCACCGAGCTGCGGCACCACCACATAGCCGCACAGCGCCTCCTCCGCCGCGCCGACCGCCAGTCCGGTCAGCATCACGCGGCCGTCATCGCATATCAACACCGTGCGCTCGGTGATGTTGCGGTGCGTCCAGCCGTGCGCGTGCWGCACGCGCAGCGCGGTCAGCACATCGGAGGCGACCTCCGCCGCCCGGTACGGCGCCATCGGCTGCTCGGCGAGGAGCGCCGCCAGCGGCCGGGCCATGACCAGCTCGCTGACGATCCACAGCGAGCCGTCCTCCGCGAAGACGTCGAAGACCTGGTCGAGGCGGGGGTGGTCGGGGATCTGCGCGGCTGCCTGGGCCGCCTCGATCGCCCGCCGCAGCGCCGGGTTGGCGGGCCGCCGCGCCGCTCCGACGCCGTACCCGTCTCCGTACCGCCCGTCCCCGTACCGCCCGTCCGCGCCCTGCACCTCGGCGTCCACGACCTCCGGCAGCGGCACCTGCCGCACCAGCACTTCCTGGCCGCTGTAGGTGTCAAAGGCCCGGGTCTCGACCGGCTCGTACTCGTCGGAGGAGGGCAGCGGCAGCCGATAGCGGTCGGCGAGCACCCGACCCGCGTAGTCGTCCACATCGCCTCCCCACAGCGTGCTGTCCCCCGGAACCCGTCAATTCCGGTCGTTTACCGGCCCATTGTGGCTGCGTACGGTTCGCGGGCTCTCACGATACGTGGCCTGCTCAGTCCTTGGGGCTGAACGTGTCGAACGCCGTCTTGCGCAGCGTCACGCACGCGTCGCCGTCCCACTCGGCCGACTTGCAGGTCACCATGATCGCGTAGCCGTGCGATCCGTCGACCTTGAAGCCGCGGTTGAGAATCCGGACCCGCTCGCCGCTCTGGTCGCGCTCGAACTGCCAGTCGGCGACCGTCGGGTACCCCTTGTAATCGACCTTCTGGATGCCGAGCAGGTGGTAGTTGCTGCTGCTCCCGGCGACCGCGCCGGCCAGCTCCAGCCAGGCCCGGCGGGCGTCGTCGGTCGGCTTCGCGTTGAAGTCGACCTGGACGCGCGGGAAGCCGCCGCCCGCCGCGTATATCCCGCCGGAGTTGTCCCCGGCTATGCCGATGCGGTGGAAGCCGGCGGGCATGGCCATGGAGAAGTGGAAGTCGGCGTCGGAGACCATGGTGTAGCCGCTGGGCAGGTTGGCGCCCGCGTTGCCGCCGTTGCCCCCGGACCCGGACCCGGAGGACTGGGCCCCGGAGGACTGGGAGGGCGCGGGCGACTTGCCGCCGCTCTGGCCCTGGCCCTGGCCCTGCGTCTGACCCTGCGTCTGGGTCTGGCCCTGGCCCTGCTGGCCGGTGCCCTGACCCGTGCCCTGGCCGCCGCCGGTCTTGCCGCTGCCGCCGCTTCCCGCGGTGGCGCCGCTGGACGCCTTGCTGCCGCTCTTGCCGTCGTTGCCCTTGTCGTCACCGCCGCTGAACGCGACCGCGAGCACCGTCCCGAGCACGGCCAGCGCCGCCACCACCGCGATGATCACCAGGGTGCGCCGCGGGACGACGTCGGTGAGCGGGGCCCGCACCGGCGCGGGCGGTCCGGACGGAGTCGACGGCCCGCCGGGCACCGACCCGGCGGAGGCGGTCGGCCGGCCGAGGGGCCCTGCCGCGACCCCGCCTCTGGGCTTCGCCTTCTCCTTGGCCTTGGCTTTGTCCTTGGCCGTGGCCTGCGCCGCCACCGCCGCGTTCCGTACGGACTTGAAGGCGCCGCGCATCCGGTCGGCAGCCGCGTCGGCCACCTCCTTCGCCTTGGCGCCCGCGTCACCCTTGGGCTCGCCGGGCACGGGGGGCAGCGCGACGACCCGGGTCACCTCGGACGACACCGGCTCCGGCGGCCGTACGGCCTGCTCGGGCGCGTGCAGCACCTCGGTGAGCAGCGCGCGCGCCGCCTCGTTGTCGAGCCGCTGCTCGGGGTCCTTGGCGAGCAGGCCGTAGATGACCTTCTCCAGGAGGGGCCCCGCGTTCGCCGGCGGGTCCACCGGCTCGGTCATCACCGCGGTCAGCGTGGCGATGGCGGAGCCCTTGTCGTACGGCGGGACGCCCTCCACGCACGCGTAGAGCAGGCCGCCCAGCGACCACAGGTCGGCGGCCGGGCCGGGCTTGTGGCCGCGGGCGCGCTCCGGCGAGATGTACGAGGGCGCGCCGACGAGCATGCCCGTCGAGGTGATGGACGGGTCGCCCTCGACCTGGGCGATGCCGAAGTCGGTGAGCACGACCCGGCCGTCCTCGGCGATCAGCACGTTGGACGGCTTCACGTCGCGGTGCAGGATGCCCTGTCGGTGTGCCGAGCGCAGCACGTCGAGGATGGCGAGCCCGACCTCGGCGGCCCGGCGGGGCGTCAGCACCCCGTCCTCGCGCACCGCTTCGGCGAGGGACTTGCCCTCGACGAGCTCCATGACGATCCACGGCCGGTCGTCCTCGTCCACGACGTCGTAGACCGTCACCGCGCTGGTGTTGCGGATCCGGGCGATGGCCTTGGCCTCACGCAGGGTGCGCGTGATCAGCCGGCGCTTCTCCTCCTCGTCGATGCTGCTGGGGAAGCGCAGCTCCTTGACGGCGACGGTACGGCCCAGCGTCTCGTCGACGGCCCGCCAGACCGTGCCCATGCCGCCACGGCCGAGCACATCCCCGAGCCGGTACCGCTCGGCCAGGAGTCGGCCCTCGGCTTTCGCGCCGGACTCCTTCCGCTCGTCCCGCTGGGGCTCCCGCGACTGCTCCGCCTCCGACATGCGTCCCCTCTGCGATCCCTGATCCGCGCCCGCACCGACCGCGTCCCGGCCGACGGCTCCCCGCAACTTGCCTCATGAGGCGGCCCGGTTCACCGCTCCGACCTGCTTCTGCTGCCGGGGGTCCGGGGGTTGGCCCCCGGGGGAGCGGCACCCGCCCTGGCAGAGCGTCCATTGTCTCTCACGCCGGGACCAATGATTGTCCCGGGTCCGCCGTCCGCCAAGATGTCCGGGGAAGGGGGACCACCACCGTGCCGAGACTCCGGGCGCTGCTCACCATGCCGCTGGCCATGGTGCTCTGTGGCCTGGGCATGACCGACCCGCCTGCCGAACCGGACCGTACCGGTCTGAAAGACCCACAGGCCACGGCGCTGGCACGGCTGGTCGCCCGCACGGGTACCCCGGCAGCGGCGCTCCTCACCGACGACGGCGACCGCTCCCGCTTCGGCACGGCCGGGTCCGGGCTCGGCCGCGACGACCGTTTCCGGGCGGGCAGCCTCACCAAGTCCTTCGTCGCCACGGTGGTGCTCCAGCTGGCCGCCGAGGGCAGGCTGCGCCTCGACGACACGGTGGAACAGCATCTGCCGGGCCTGGTACGCGGCCATGGAAACGACGGCCGCCACCTCACCCTGCGCTCCTTGCTCTCCCACACCAGCGGTCTGTTCCCCTACACGGCGGACAGCACCGCTCCGGTTCCCGTCACCCCCTCACAAGCTGTTCACACCGCGCTCACGCACTACCCCGGGCCGCCGGGCATCTACGCCTACTCCAACACCAACTACGTCGTTCTGGGCATGGTCGTTCAGCAGGTCACCGGCCATACCTACGCCGCCGAGGCCGATCGCCGCATCATCACCCCCCTCCACCTCACCGGCACCTCGTTCCCGGGTGCCCGCACCACGCTCCCGTCCCCGCACGGCCGCGCCTACTCCCCCGGCGGCCACGACGTCACCGAGCTCGACCCGCGCCCGGCCGGGGCCGCCGGTGAACTCATATCGACCCTCGCCGACCTGAGCCGTTTCTATGCCGCCCTGGTCGGCGGTGCCCTGCTGCCCGCGCCCCAGCAGCGCGAACTGCTCGACACCTCGGCCACCCACGGCGTCTACGGCCTCGGGGTCTACCCCGAGCGACTCTCCTGCGGCCTCACGGTCTGGGGCCACAACGGGCGTATATCCGGCAGTCTGGTCCGCGCTGCGGCCACCGCCGACGGTCGCCACACCGCCGTTTTCCGTATCAACTCCGACATCACGCTCAACCCCTCCCTCGAACTCTCGCTGCTCGACTCCGAGTTCTGCCCGGCGGCCGACCACTAGCCCCGGCCGTGCCACCGACTCCGGCCGCGCCCCTGACCCCGGCCGTGCCGGTTCCTCCCAACGGCCCCCGCCATCGGGCTCCCCCTAGAGCGGCACGATGTCCGGCGCGCCCAGCCGTGCCGCGTCCGCCGTCAGGTCGTCCGGCTGGCGCTGCGACTCACGCTCCGCCTCCACCCTCTTCTCGTAGTGCTCCACCTCCTTGTCGATCTGCTTGGTGTCCCAGCCGAGGACTGGCGCCATCAGCTCCGCGCACTCCCGGGCCGACCGCGTGCCCCGGTCGAAGGTCTCGATGGAGATCCGGGTGCGCCGGGTCAGGACGTCGTCGAGATGGCGGGCGCCCTCGTGGGACGCGGCGTAGACGATCTCGGCGCGCAGATAGTCCTCCGCCGCGCCGAGCGGCTCGCCCAGCGAGGGGTCGGCCACGATCAGCTCGATGAGGTCCTCGGCCAGCGATCCGTACCGGTTCAACAGGTGCTCCACGCGGACCACATGCAGACCGGTGCGGGCGGCGGTCCTCGCCCGCGCGTTCCACAGCGCCCGGTAGCCCTCCGCGCCGAGCAGGGGCACGTCCTCGGTGACGCAGGCCGCGACCCGCTGGTCCAGGCCGTGCACCGCCTCGTCCACCGCGTCCTTCGCCATCACCCGGTACGTCGTGTACTTGCCGCCGGCGATGACCACGAGACCCGGCACCGGGTGCGCCACCGTGTGCTCGCGGGAGAGCTTGCTGGTGGCGTCCGACTCCCCGGCGAGCAGGGGGCGCAGACCGGCGTAGACCCCCTGGACGTCGTCCCGGGTCAGGGGCACCGAGAGGACGGAGTTGACGTGTTCGAGGAGGTAGTCGATGTCCGCGCTGGAGGCCGCGGGATGGGCCTTGTCCAGGTCCCAGTCGGTGTCGGTCGTGCCCACGATCCAGTGACGGCCCCAGGGGATCACGAAGAGCACCGACTTCTCGGTGCGCAGGATGAGGCCGGTCGTGGAGTGGATGCGGTCCTTGGGCACGACCAGATGGATGCCCTTGGAGGCCCGGACGTGGAACTGTCCGCGCTCGCCGACCATCGCCTGGGTGTCGTCCGTCCACACTCCGGTGGCGTTCACGATCTGTTTGGCGCGGACCTCGTACTCCCCGCCGCCCTCCACGTCGCGCACCCGCGCTCCGACCACCCGCTCGCCCTCGCGCAGGAACCCGGTCACCCGGGCCCGGTTGGCGGTGTGCGCCCCGTAGCTCGCCGCCGTGCGCACCAGCGTGGCCACGAAGCGCGCGTCGTCCATCTGCGCGTCGTAGTACTGAAGCGCGCCGACCAGCGCTTCCCGCTTGAGGCAGGGGGCGACCCGCAGGGCGCCGCGGCGGGAGAGGTGGCGGTGGACCGGCAGGCCCCGGCCATGGCCGGACGAGACCGACATCGCGTCGTACAACGCCACGCCCGAGCCCGCGTACCACCGCTCCCAGCCCTTGTGCTGGAGGGGGTAGAGGAACGGGACCGGTTTCACCAGGTGCGGGGCGAGACGCTCCAGGAGCAATCCGCGCTCCTTCAGTGCCTCGCGCACCAGCGTGAAGTCCAGCATCTCCAGATAGCGCAGCCCGCCATGGATCAGCTTGCTCGACCGGCTGGAGGTGCCCGAGGCCCAGTCCCGCGCCTCGACGAGGCCGGTCGAAAGTCCTCGGGTCACGGCGTCCAGCGCGGTGCCCGCGCCGACCACCCCGCCGCCGACGACCAGCACGTCGAGCTCGCGCTCGGCCATGGCGGCGAGCGCCTCGGCGCGCTGCACCGGTCCCAGTGTCGCTGTCCTCACGGGTGCCTCCCGTTGATCGGGGTGGTCTGGCTCACACACTCGATTCTGGACGCGACCACCGACATCGGCCACCGCCTGTGGACAACACTCGGGCAACGCGGGCCCGGCAATACGGCATAACGGTCATATTTACTCTTAGTCTGACATTGCGTAACGCTCATTCTGTCCACAGGGCTTGCGCGTCATGTCCCCTCCGGTTAAGGGAAGGACGGTCACCCGCATGCCCGCAGACCTCGCCGTCATCGGACTCGGCCACCTAGGACTGCCCCTCGCCCAGGCCGCCGCCGCCGCGGGCATCGAGACCATCGGCCACGACACCGACCCCCAGGTGCTCGCCGAGCTCCGCGCCGGGCGGCCCCCGGTCGACGGCTCACTGTCCGCCGCCGAACTGCGCCGGATGCTCTCGGGGGGCTTCCGGACCGCCGGCGACCCGGCCGAGCTCGGCCGGGTCCGGACCGCCGTGATCTGCGCCCCCACCCCCCTGGGCGCCGACCGGACCCCGGACCTCGGCGCCGTGGCCGACGCGGCCCGCACCCTGGCGGCCCGGCTGCGCCCGCACACCACCGTGATCCTGGAGTCCGCCGCCTACCCCGGCACCACCGAGGACTTCCTGCGTCCGCTGCTGGAGTCGGGCTCGGGGCTCCGGGCCGGGCGCGACTTCCACCTCGCCTACTCCCCCAGCCGCCTCGACCCCGGCAACCGCACCCACGGCTTCGCCGCCATCCCCAAGGTCATCGGGGGTCTCACCCCCGCCTGCACCGAGTCCGCCGCCGCGTTCTACGGGCGGCTCACCGACAAGGTCGTGCGTGCCCGGGGCACCCGTGAGGCCGAGATGGCCAAGCTCCTGGAGACCAACTACCGCCAGGTCAACATCGCGCTCGTCAACGAGATGGCCGTGCTCTGCCACGACATGGGGGTGGACCTGTGGGACGTGATCCGGTGCGCCGAGACCAAGCCGTTCGGCTTCCAGCCGTTCCGCCCCGGCCCCGGCGTCGGCGGCCACGGCGTACCGCTCGACCCGACCCCGCTGCCGTACACGGGCCTGCGGATGGTGGGGCTGGCGCGGGAGATCAACGCCCGTATGCCGCAGTACGTCATCCAGCGCTCCACCACCCTCCTGAACGAACACGGCAAGTCCGCCCGGGGCGCGCGCGTCCTGCTGCTCGGCGTGACGTACAAGCCCGACCTCGCCGATCTGGAGGGCTCCCCGGCCGCCGAGATCGCCGGGCGGCTCATCGACCTCGGCGCGGCGGTGAGCTACCACGACCCGTACGTCCCGGACTGGCGCGTGCGCGACCAGCCCGTGCCGCGCGCCGACTCGCTCTACGAAGCGGCGGCCAACGCCGACCTCACCGTGCTGATCCAGCACCACCGCACGTACGACCTGCAAGGGCTCACGGTCAAGGCGCAGTTGCTGCTCGACACGCGCGGTGTCACCCCCGGGGGCGCCGCCCACCGACTCTGAAATGTGATCCCCGCGGCCTCGGGCGGTTGCTACTCTTCGGGTCGCCCGATCGCACAGCCGTGCGCATTCTCGGGCTCGCGCCTTCACTTACCTCGGGGGGATCCGAAGATGAGCCAGTCCTTTCCACCGCCACAGCAGCCCCAGCAGCCCCAGCACGAGTTCCCTGGCTTCGTCCCGGCCCCGCCGCCCGCGCCGGTCCGTGACAACTTCGCCGGCGGCCTGGTCACGGCGGTCGTCGTCGCCGTCGTCACCGCGGGCGTCTACGGCGCGCTGATCGGCGCCACCGAGCACGAGATCGGCTACGCGGCCGTCGGTGTCGGTTTCCTGATCGGCTGGGCCTCGGGCAAGGTCGGCGGACGCAACCCGGCCCTGCCGGTGCTCAGCGCGGTCCTCGCCCTCGGCGCGGTCTACGCGGGCCAGCTGGTCGGCGAGGCCGTCCTCGGCGCCAAGCAGCTTCCCGTCAGCACCTCCGAGCTGCTGTTCCAGCACCTGAGCCTGGTGAACGACGCCTGGAAGGCCGACGCCGACCCGATGACGTTCCTGTTCTTCGCGATCGCCGCCTTCGCCGCGTTCTCCGGCTCCAAGAAGGCCGCCGCGTAACCCCCGTACACGCGTGAGGGCCCGGACCGTCGAACGGTCCGGGCCCTCGCGCATACAGGGTGCGTACGCGGGCCGAGGCCCACGCGCGCGTGGCGGGCGTCAGCGCTTGTGCTGCGCGTCCGCCACCGTCACCTCGACGCGCTGGAACTCCTTGAGCTCGCTGTAGCCGGTGGTGGCCATCGAGCGGCGCAGGGCGCCGAAGAAGTTCATCGAGCCGTCCGGGATGTGCGAGGGACCGGTGAGGATCTCCTCGGTGGTGCCCACGATGCCCAGGTCGACCAGCTTGCCGCGCGGCACGTCCTCGTGGACGGCCTCCATGCCCCAGTGGTGGCCCCGGCCGGGCGCGTCCGTGGCGCGGGCCAGCGGGGAGCCGATCATCACCGCGTCGGCGCCACAGGCGATCGCCTTGGGCAGGTCGCCGGACCAGCCGACACCGCCGTCGGCGATCACGTGCACGTACCGGCCGCCGGACTCGTCCATGTAGTCGCGGCGGGCCGCGGCCACGTCGGCGACTGCGGTGGCCATCGGGACCTGGATGCCCAGGACGTTGCGCGTGGTGTGCGCGGCGCCGCCGCCGAAGCCCACCAGGACGCCGGCCGCGCCGGTGCGCATCAGGTGCAGGGCCGCGGTGTACGTGGCGCAGCCGCCGACGATCACCGGGACGTCCAGCTCGTAGATGAACTGCTTGAGGTTGAGCGGCTCGGCCGCGCCCGAGACGTGCTCCGCCGATACGGTCGTGCCGCGGATGACGAAGATGTCGACACCGGCGTCCACCACGGCCTTGGAGAACTGGGCCGTGCGCTGCGGGGAGAGCGCCGCGGCGGTGACCACACCGGAGTCGCGCACCTCCTTGATGCGCTGCCCGATCAGCTCTTCCTTGATCGGGGCGGCGTAGATCTCCTGGAGGCGGCGGGTCGCGGCGTCCTCGTCCATCTGGTCGATCTCGTCGAGCAGCGGCTGCGGGTCCTCGTACCGGGTCCACAGGCCTTCGAGGTTCAGCACGCCCAGACCGCCGAGCTCACCGATACGGATCGCGGTCTGCGGCGACACGACGGAGTCCATGGGGGCGGCCAGGAACGGCAGCTCGAACCGGTAGGCGTCGATCTGCCAGGCGATCGAGACCTCCTTCGGGTCCCGGGTGCGGCGGCTCGGGACGATGGCGATGTCGTCGAACGCGTACGCCCTGCGTCCGCGCTTGCCGCGCCCGATCTCGATCTCAGTCACGTTGTGTGGGCCTTTCCCTCTACGTCTGCCGGACCAGTATCCCCGACTTGTGTGTCACCGACATACGGGCGAGGGGCGGACCCGGGAATCCGGGGCCGCCCCTCACTCGGTCCACGCGCGCGTGGGCGTGGTCAGCGCTTGGTGTAGTTCGGCGCCTCGACCGTCATCTGGATGTCGTGCGGGTGGCTCTCCTTGAGGCCCGCCGAGGTGATCCGGACGAACCGGCCGTTGGCCTGGAGCTCCGGGACGGTCCGGCCGCCGACGTAGAACATCGACTGGCGCAGGCCGCCGACGAGCTGGTGGACGACCGCGGAGAGCGGGCCGCGGTAGGGCACCTGGCCCTCGATGCCCTCGGGGACCAGCTTCTCGTCGGAGGCGACGCCCTCCTGGAAGTAGCGGTCCTTGGAGAAGGACTTGCGGTCGCCGCGGGACTGCATCGCGCCGAGCGAACCCATGCCCCGGTACGACTTGAACTGCTTGCCGTTGATGAACATCAGCTCGCCCGGGGACTCCTCGCAGCCCGCGAGGAGCGAGCCGAGCATCACCGTGTCGGCGCCCGCGACCAGGGCCTTGGCGATGTCGCCCGAGTACTGCAGGCCGCCGTCGCCGATGACCGGGACGCCCGCGGCCTTGGCGGCGAGCGAGGCCTCGTAGATCGCGGTGACCTGCGGGACGCCGATGCCGGCGACGACACGGGTGGTGCAGATGGAGCCGGGGCCGACGCCGACCTTGATGCCGTCGACGCCCGCGTCGATCAGCGCCTGGGCGCCGTCGCGGGTGGCGATGTTGCCGCCGATGACGTCGGCGCCCCCCGCGTTCGACTTGATCTTGGCGACCATGTCGCCGACCAGCCGGGAGTGGCCGTGGGCGGTGTCGACGACGATGAAGTCGACACCGACCTCGATGAGCGCCTGGGCGCGCTCGTAGGCGTCGCCCGCGACACCGACGGCGGCGCCGACGATCAGCCGGCCTTCCTTGTCCTTGGCCGCGTTCGGGTACTTCTCGGCCTTCACGAAGTCCTTGACCGTGATCAGGCCCTTGAGGATGCCGGCGTCGTCGACCAGCGGCAGCTTCTCGATCTTGTGGCGGCGCAGCAGCTCCATCGCGTCCACACCGGAGATGCCGACCTTGCCGGTGACCAGCGGCATCGGGGTCATGACCTCGCGCACCTGGCGCGTGCGGTCGGACTCGAAGGCCATGTCGCGGTTGGTGACGATGCCGAGCAGCTTGCCCGCCGGGTCGGTGACCGGGACGCCGCTGATGCGGAACTTGGCGCACAGCTCGTCGGCCTCGCGCAGCGTCGCGTCCGGGTGGACCGTGATCGGGTCGGTCACCATGCCGGACTCGGAGCGCTTGACCAGGTCGACCTGGTTGGCCTGGTCCTCGATCGAGAGGTTGCGGTGCAGGACACCGGCGCCGCCCTGGCGGGCCATCGCGATGGCCATGCGCGCCTCGGTGACCTTGTCCATCGCCGCGGACAGCAGCGGGACGTTCACCTTCACGTTCTTCGAGAGGTACGAGGAGGTGTCGATCTGGTCGGGCGCCATGTCGGACGCGCCCGGCAGCAGCAGCACGTCGTCGTATGTCAGCCCGAGCATCGCGAACTTCTCGGGCACTCCGTCGACGTTTGCAGTCATGACACCTTCCCCATGGCCTTGATCGGTGCGGATGTCCATGCTAACGGGCTGGCGCGGTGTCTCATTCCATGAACAAGATCAACCCCATTCTTTGTACGTTCACACGGACACGGGGGTGTCGCTGCGCGCGCGTGGGGCGACGGTTCGCTACGCACGCGTGGAGCCTCGTACGGCCGTACGGGTGAAGGAAGACCGGCCGGGGCCGGGTGGGCCGGGACTACTGCTCGGCGAGTGCCCGCAGCCGGCTCAGCGCGCGGTGCTGGGCGACCCGGACGGCGCCCGGCGACATCCCGAGCATCTGGCCGGTCTCCTCGGCGGTGAGGCCGACGGCGACCCGCAGCACCAGCAGTTCGCGCTGGTTCTCCGGCAGGTTGGCGAGGAGTTTCTTGGCCCACTCCGCGTCGCTGCTGAGCAGCGCGCGCTCCTCGGGGCCCAGGGAGTCGTCGGGCCGCTCGGGCATCTCGTCGGAGGGCACCGCCGTGGAGCCGGGGTGGCGCATCGCCGCCCGCTGGAGGTCGGCGACCTTGTGGGAGGCGATGGCGAACACGAAGGCCTCGAAGGGCCGCCCGGTGTCCCGGTAGCGCGGCAGCGCCATGAGCACGGCGACACAGACCTCCTGCGCGAGGTCCTCCACGAAGTGGCGAGCATCACCCGGCAGACGGTTCAGCCGGGTGCGGCAGTAGCGCAGCGCGAGCGGGTGAACATGGGCCAGCAGGTCATGCGTGGCCTGTTCGTCGCCGTCGACGGCACGGTGAACGAGTGCACCGATCACCGTTGGCTCGTCGTCGCGCATCGGTCCATGGTGCCCCGGCGTCGCAGAATCCGTGGCACCGCGCCCGTAGTTGTGCACCGAAGCGTTATGAGCAGGTGCGCCGGAAGTCATCTCCTGCGCCCTCCCCTCCCGCTCGACCGACTCGTCCCCGAGGAACTCCACACCTTCAAGGATGCGGCATCGCGCGCGAAGCGTCACACGCCGCTCCACGGAGTGGGGGGACGGACCCGCCCGCCGACGGCGGACGGGGATCCGGCCGACCACGCCGTGGGCCGGTCAGCGCACCAGGCCCCAGCGGAAGCCGAGCGCCACGGCGTGTGCCCGGTCCGAGGCGCCGAGCTTCTTGAACAGCCGCCTGGCGTGCGTCTTCACCGTGTCCTCGGAGAGGAACAGCTCGCGCCCGATCTCGGCGTTGGACCGTCCGTGGCTCATGCCTTCGAGCACCTGGATCTCGCGCGCGGTGAGTGTGGGCGCCGCGCCCATCTCGGCCGAACGCAGTCTGCGCGGGGCCAGCCGCCAGGTCGGGTCGGCGAGCGCCTGGGTGACGGTCGCCCGCAACTCCGCGCGCGAGGCGTCCTTGTGCAGATAGCCGCGGGCGCCGGCGGCGACGGCGAGCGCCACCCCGTCGAGGTCCTCGGCGACCGTCAGCATGATGATGCGGGCGCCGGGGTCCGCGGACAGCAGCCGTCGGACGGTCTCCACGCCGCCCAGACCGGGCATGCGTACGTCCATCAGAATGAGGTCCGAGCGGTCGGCGCCCCAGCGGCGGAGGACTTCCTCGCCGTTGGCCGCCGTCGTCACGCGCTCGACGCCGGGCACGGTAGCCACCGCGCGGCGGAGCGCCTCTCGGGCAAGCGGGGAGTCGTCGCAGACGAGGACGGATGTCATGGCCGCCCTCCGCAGCTGATGCGCGTCACCTTGAGCCTCCAGGCTGGTTACGTATCGTCACCTGTGCGATTGACGCTCTCGGACACCTGCCCGAGCGCTTGTTCTCTCAACCGCTCCGCACTCTCAACGATGGTCACTCGAAAGAGTTACGGGTCGGACGGGCGCCTTCGGCACTCTACGTGAGGGGCCGTGTGCGCCGGGCGCGCACCGCGGGTCGCCCGCCGTTCGCTTGGAGGTATGCCCCATTTAGCGGCTTTTCTTCCCTTTTTCTGGTGTCTGTGGCTAGATTCGCAATGAGTCATATTTACATCTACTTACACCGTAGATGTACGTTCGTCGGTACACCCCAGTGATCCGGGGTACCCGGCCCATCCACCTCAGGCACGGCTTCAAGGGGATATGAGCAATGGCAGATTTCTCCCGCCTTCCCGGACCGAACGCCGATCTGTGGGACTGGCAGCTCCTCGCCGCATGCCGCGGGGTCGACAGCTCCCTCTTCTTCCACCCGGAGGGCGAACGCGGCGCGGCCAGGAGTGCGCGCGAGAACTCGGCGAAAGAGGTGTGCATGCGCTGCCCGGTACGCGCCCAGTGCGCCGCCCACGCCCTGGCGGTCCGTGAGCCCTACGGGGTGTGGGGCGGACTCACCGAGGACGAGCGCGAAGAGCTGATGGGCAGGGCGCGCAACCGGCTGGTGACGGCGGCGGGCGCGGGAGCGGGGGGCGACCGGGGGCACGGCTAGCACCGGGCAGCACCGGATTTCGCAGAAACGTTCCTGCGCCGGATGGCGCAGCACCGGGCAGTACACCGCCGACGCATCGTCGGCCATTGGCGCCGGGTTTCGGCGGGCAGCGCGCGGCGCGGCGGTACGCCTCGTCAGGGGCGGCCCCGCGCGGGTGGCGTGCGCCCCGCGCCGGTGCCGCGCTTCCGGGCGCCCCGAGGCTCAGGTGCGGGCGGCGGCTCCGGCCAGCTGGTCCAGGGTGGCCGCGACGGCCGGGACCCGGGCCAGGTCGGGCAGGGTGAGGGCGACGATCTCGCGCTCGACGGCGGGCTCCACCGTGACCGTCCGGGCCCCCTTGGGCCGTACCGAGGAGATCGCCAGCTCCGGCAGCACCGCGACCCCGAGACCGGCCCCGACCAGCCCGATCACCGCCGGGTAGTCGTCGGTGGCGAAGTCGATGCGCGGGGTGAAGCCGGACTCCTCGCAGACCTCGACGAGCTGGCGCCGGCAGCGCGGGCAGCCCGCGATCCACGGCTCGTCGGCGAGGTCGCGGATGTCGACCGTGCCGCTGCCGGCCAGCCGGTGGCCGTCGGGGACCAGGCCGACCAGGCGGTCGCTCAGCAGCGGACGTACGACCAGGTCGTCCCACTCCTCCGCGGTGGCCGCCCCGTACCGGAAGGCCAGCGCGATGTCGCAGTCGCCGTCGCGGAGCATCTCCACCGAGCGCGGCGGCTCGGCCTCGACCAGGGAGACGCGGGTGCCGGGGTGGGCGGCGCGCAGCGCGGCCAGGGCGCTGGGCACCAGGGTGGAGGAGCCGCTGGGGAAGGAGACGAGCCGGACCCGGCCCGCGCGCAGGCCCGCGATGGCCGCGACCTCCTCCTCGGCGGCGGTCAGGCCCGCGAGGATGCCGGAGGCGTGGCGCACCAGGACCTCGCCGGCCTGGGTGAGCCGGGTCTCACGGCCGGTGCGGATCAGCAGCGGGGTACCGGCGGACGCTTCGAGGGCCTTCATCTGCTGGCTGACGGCGGGCTGGGTGCAGCCGAGCTCGCGCGCGGCGGCCGAGAAGGAGCCGGTGGCGGCGACGGCGCGCAGGACACGGAGATGACGGGCCTCGATCACTTTACGAGCATAAGGGGTACTTGGGGGTAACGCGGCATATTGAGTAGCTGCTTTGAGACAGCTCGGGTTAGCGTGCGCGCCATGAAGCTTCTGTCTGTCAACGCGGGCCGCGCCACGTTCGTCGAGTACACCGATGCCGAGGGTGGCCTCACGGGCATCGGCAAGCAGCCGGTGGAGGGCGCGGTGGGGATCTTCCGGCCGGGCCCCAGGGGCGTGGGCGCCAGCGGCGTCGCGGGCGACGACGTGTGCGACAAGCGCCACCACGGAGGTGAGCACCAGGCGGTCTACGCCTACGCGCGCGAGGATCTCGACGCCTGGGAGAAGGAGCTGGGCCGCGAGCTGCCCGGCGGGATCTTCGGCGAGAACCTGACCACCAGCGGCCTGGACGTCAGTGACGCCCGGATCGGCGAGCGCTGGCGGATCGGGCCGGACGTGGTCCTGGAGGTGTCCTGCGCGCGCATCCCCTGCCGTACGTTCGCGGGCGCCCTGGGCGAGCAGGGGTGGGTCAGGCGGTTCACGCGGGCGGGCGCCCCCGGTGCGTATCTGCGGGTGATCGAGGAGGGCGAGATACGCGCGGGCGACGCGATCGAGGTCGTCCACCGGCCCGTGCACGAGGTGTCGGTGGCGTTCTGGTTCCGGGCGTTCACCACCGAGCGGGAGCTGCTGCCGCGCACGCTGGCGGCGGGCGAGGCGATGCCCGCGGAGGACCACGAGGCCGTACGCAAGTACCTGGAGCGGCGGGCCGCCCGGCCGGTCTCCTGAGCGCACGGGCCGTCACACCGCTGACACACGCGGGACGTTAACGTGCGCCTATGACGACTGCACTGATTACGGGAGCCACCGCGGGGATCGGGGCCGCCTTCGCGCGGCGGCTGGCCAGGGACGGGCACGATCTGGTGGTGGTGGCCCGCGACGGCAAGCGGCTGCGGGAGCAGGCGACCGAGCTGCACGACCGGCACGGCGTGGAGGTCGAGGTGCTGGTCGCCGACCTGTCCGCGGAGGACGGCATCGCGTCGGTCGAGGCCCGGCTCGCGGAGCGCCGCAAGCCGGTCGACCTGCTGGTGAACAACGCCGGGTTCGGCAACAAGGGCCGCTACCTGGACGTGTCCATGGACGACGAGCTCAAGATGCTGAAGGTGCACATCGAGGCGGTGCTGCGGCTGACGTCGGCCGCGACCGAGGGCATGCGCGAGCGCGGGCGCGGCGGGGTCGTCAACGTCGCCTCGGTCGCCGCGTTCGTGCCGCGCGGCACCTACGGCGCGTCCAAGGCGTGGGTCGTGCAGTTCACCCAGGGCGCGGCGCGCGACCTGGCCGGGACGGGGGTGCGGCTGATGGCGCTGTGCCCCGGCTTCGTACGGACGGAGTTCCACCAGCGGGCCGGGATGGGCACCGACAACATCCCCGGCTGGATGTGGCTGGATGCCGACAAGCTGGTGGCGACGGCGCTCTCCGACCTCGCGCGCGGGAAGACGCTGTCGATCCCGGACCCGCGTTACAAGGCGCTGATGGGTGTGGTGAAGCTGGCCCCGCGCGGGCTGCTGGGCGGGGTCACCTCGCGGACGGGCCGCAAGTACGGCCCGCAGTGAGCGGCTTGCCTTCCGTGGGCGCGGGACCGGGACCGGGRCCGGGACCGGGACCGGGACCGGGACCGGGACCGGGACCGGGACCGGGACCGGGACCGGGGCCGGGATGCGGGCCCCGATCGGGGCCGCCGTCGAGGACGAGCTCGGCCGTGGTCCCGTCCCGCCAGGTCACCTCGACCGTGTGACCCTCGGCGCGGACACGTGTGACCAGGGCGGACAGCGGGGCCGGGTCCTGCTCCGCCGTGAGGGAGACGAGGGCGACGAAGAGGGACGGGCCCTGCCCGGTGGTTCCTTCGAGGACCGCGACACGGGAGCGCGGGCCGAACAGGGTGGACCCGGCCTCCACCACGCGCGCGTGGGGCTCGTACCCGGCGACGGGGTGCAGCTGTCCCGTCTCCTCCGGCCGGGTGACGGCCCACCCCGTCTGGCGCGCCCGGGTGCCGGGCGGGGCGCCGTCGACCAGATGGGCGCGGATCTCGGCGCGGCCGTGGACGAGGGTGGCCGAGACGATCCGTACGCCGGGCAGCGGCCGTGACGCGGACGCGGCCCACCCCGGACCGTGGCCCACGGGCTCGGCGGGTCCCCGGGCCGTGACCGTGCCGTCGTCCAGGACGAGCCCGAAGTGGTTGTCGCGCACCTCCCCCGAGGCGGGTCCGGTACGGGTCGAGTACGCGAAGCGGGCGTAACAGGGGTCCTCGTCCGTCCCGGTCTGGCTGTTGCTGCCGTGGTTGTGCAGGCGTACGAGGCCGTCGGAAGCGGTGGACTGGATCAGGGTGTTGGGCGGGCGCAGCACCATCGCCGCGTCGCCCCGCTCCACCGGCAGCGGCTCCTCCACCGCCGTCCACACCGGGTGTTCGGGCGGCATGAGCAGACCGAGGAACCCTTTCGCCGCCCAGTACGGCGAGGCCGGGCCCGAGTAGCTCTGGACGATCGGCGGGTACGGGCCGTGCCAGCCCAGGGTGAGCAGACCCCGCTCGTCGGTGGCGCCCCGGCCGGGCTCGCCGTACTGGGCGGCGAAAGGGTTCCTCGGTCTGCTCATGCCGCCCGAACACCCGGTGTGGACGGCGGTGGAGGAGCCGCTGCCGGTGGAGCGGGGCGACGCGGCGATGGTGCTGCGCCCGCCCAACACCCTGATCCAGTCCACCGCTTCCGAC
>NZ_JBJHPC010000931.1:0-1701 GCF_045257485.1 Streptomyces sp. YS-3
GTTCTGGGACGGCGGGGCGTCGGACATGGGGGGCCTTTCAAGGACCGTGAGGATTACGGGGGGTTGTTCGGTGGACATGCGAGGCGGGCCGTGGTCGCGGCGCACCCAGGGGGGCGGGACCACGGGCCGCGTACCGTCCGTGGGTGAAGCGTGAGGGGGCTACCGCGAGGGCGACGCGAGCACCGCTTCGGCCGCCGCCAGCACCGCGCGGGCGTTGGCGAGCAGGGGAGGTGCGACGGCGCGGCCGTCCTCGGTGACGAACACCGACGACCCGGCGTCCGGCCGGGCCGCGGCTGCGGCCAGCAGGGCGCGGGCCTCGGCGACCTCGCCGGGAGAGGGGGTGAAGACCTCGTTGATGACGGGGAGTTGGACGGGGTGGACGGCGAAGCGGCCGAGGTAGCCCATGCCGAGTCCGTCCAGGCAGGAGCGGCGCAGCCCCTCGGGGTCGTCCAGGCGGGGGTAGACGCTCATGGCCGGGCTGACGAGCCCCGCGGCCCGGGAGACGAAGACGCAGCGCACCCGGGCGGCGTCCATGGTGGGCCCGTCGAAGTCGGTGCGCAGGTCGCCGCGCAGGTCGTTCTCACCGAGGCCGATGCGCTGCAGTCGGGGGGTGGCGTGGGCGAGGTCGCTCATCGCCTCGATGCCGAGCGCGGACTCGACGAGGATCTGCACGCCCGCGTCGCTGCCCGCCTCCTCCAGCCACCGGGCCGCGTCGCGGATCTGCTGCGGGTGCTCCACCTTGGGCAGCCGGACGGCCGCGAGGCCGGGCACGGCGACGGCCCGGATGTCGTCGTGGGCGAGGCCGCTGGCGGTGGAGTTGACGCGTACGTAGGTGGGTTTGGGCGGGGAGGCGGAGAGGATCTCGGCGGCGGCGCGGCGGGCCCGTTCCTTGCTGTCGGCGGGTACCGCGTCCTCCAGGTCGAGGACGACGGCGTCCGCCTCGCTCGCGTACGCCTTCTCCACCACACGTGCCTTGTGGGCGGGGACGTAGAGATAGCTGCGGTGCACGGCGGCGGTCATATGACTCCTCTTTCGCTGAGCTCGGCCAGTTCCTCGGGGCCGACGCCGAGTTCGCCGAGGATGTCGGCGGTGTGCTGGCCCAGGCGGGGGCCGGCCGAGCGCACGGCGCCGGGGGTGTCGGAGAGCCGGAAGGCGACCGAGGGCATACGGATCGAGTCCAGTTCCGGGTCGGGGACGGACACGATGGAGCCGCGTGCGGTGATCTGCGGGTCTTCGAGGACGTCGGCGAAGTCGTAGACGGCTCCGACGGCGGCCTGGGCCTCCTCGAAGCGCTCGATGACCTCGTCACGGGTGCGTTCGGCGATCCAGCCGCCGACGGCCGCGTCGAGTTCGTCGGCGTGCCGCGCGCGGTCGGCGCCGGTGGCGAACCAGGGCTCCTCGGCCAGTTCGGGGCGGCCCACCAGGCGTACGACGCGTTCCGCCACGGAGAAGGTGGTGGCGGAGACGGCCACCCAGTGGTCGTCCTTGGTGCGGTACACGTTGCGCGGCGCGTTGTTGGCCGAGCGGTTGCCCTGCCTGGTGGGCATGATGCCGGTCAGGTCGTAGGTGGCCAGCGGGCCGCCGAGGACGCCGAGCATCGACTCGACGATGGAGAGGTCCACGACCTGGCCGCGGCCGGTCAGTTCGCGGGCGCGCAGGGCGGTCAGCGCGGCGAAGGCCGCGGTGAGGCCGGCGACCGCG
>NZ_JBJHPC010000932.1:0-1686 GCF_045257485.1 Streptomyces sp. YS-3
GGCTCGTTCTCGGTGTTCATGCGGCGTTCGCCTCCTTCGCGGTCTTGGTCATCTCGAACACGGCCATCTGCGTGGGCGGCCCCACCTCGGCGTCGTCCGGCCCCACGGGCACGAACTCGACCCCGTACCCATGCCGTTCGGCCACCGACGCGGCCCAGTCGCGGAACTCCGCGCGCGTCCACTCGAACCGGTGGTCGCCGTGGCGCACATGCCCGGCCGGCAGCGACTCCCAGCGCACGTTGTACTCCACGTTCGGCGTCGTCACGATCACCGTTCGCGGGCGCGCCGCGCCGAACACCGCGTACTCCAGTGCGGGCAGCCTCGGCAGGTCCAGATGCTCGATCACCTCGCTGAGCACGGCCGCGTCGTAACCCTTGAGCCGCTTGTCCGTGTACGCGAGCGAGCCCTGCGTCAGCGTGATCCGCCCGGCCTGCCGCTCACCCATCCGCTCCAGACGAAGCCGCCGCGCGGCGATCGTCAACGCGCGCATCGATACGTCCACACCCACGATCTCGGTGAACCGGACGTCCTTCAGCAGCTCCTGCAGCAACTGACCCTGGCCGCAGCCCAGGTCGAGCACCCGGCTCGCCCCGGCCTCGACCAGCGCCGCCAGGATGGCCTCGCGCCGCATCACGGCCAGCGGCACGGGGCGCTCCTCGGTGTCGCTCGTCTCGTCCACCGCGTTGTCGATGGTCTCGACCGCGGTGTCGTCGGCCTCGGCCAGCCGCACCAGTTCGAGCCGCTCCATCGCCTGCCGGGTCAGCCCCCAGCGCCGGGACAGATACCGGCTGGTGATCAGCTTCTGCTCGGGGTGGTCGGCCAGCCAGCCGTCGCCCGCGCGCAGCAGTTTGTCGACCTCGTCGGGCGCGACCCAGTAGTGCTTGGCGTCGTCCAGCACCGGCAACAGTACGTACAACTGCCGCAGTGCGTCGGCGAGCCGCAGCTCCCCTTCCAGTACGAGCCGTACGTAACGGGACTCGCCCCACTCCGGGAACTCCTCGTCCAGCACGATGGGCTCCGCCGCGACCGAGGTCCAGCCCAGCGGCCCGAACAGCTTGTGCACGAGCTCGGCACCGCCGCGCGCGGGCAGCGCGGGCACCTCGATCCGCAGCGGCAACGGTGCCTCGGCCCGCTCCGGCAACGCGTTGCACACCCCGCGTAGCGCACTCTTGAAGACGGTGCTCAGCGCGACGGACATCAGCGACGACGCCGCGTACGGGCGGTCGTTAACGTACTGCGCCAGCGCGGAATCGGGAGCCCCGCCACGACCCTTGCCCTTGCCCCGCCGCACCAGCGCCACCGGATCCACCTCCAGGAGCAGCGCGGCCGTGCAGCGCTCCGCCGTCGCCTCGGGGTAGAGGACGTGCGCGGTGCCGTGCGCCGTGGAGAACGCCTGCGCCTTCCCGGGATGCTTGTGCAGCAGAAAACCGAGGTCGGTGGCGGGGCGTTCGGGGGTACCGGTCGTGGTGATTGTCAGGAACACGTGTTGAGTATCGCCCGGTATCTACCGCCTCTACCAGGCATTTTCCCGCGGGGGTGGTAGTGGGCGCGGGGTTCGTGCTGGGTCGTTCCTGAGGGGGCGCGGGACCCGAGCGGGTGGCTCGCCCGGACCCCTCATCCCGTTTGCGACACGAACCCCGCCAGCCGCGCAATCTCCGCCGGCCCCACCCGGCAACAGCCCCCCAC
>NZ_JBJHPC010000933.1:0-1684 GCF_045257485.1 Streptomyces sp. YS-3
CTTCCGCTCCCCGTCCACCAGCAGCGCCGGCCCGTCCAGCCAGTCCAGCCCGGGCGCCGCCCCGGCCGTGTCGACGGCCGCGCAGCACACCATCGCCGTGACGTGGTCGGCCAGCAGCTCCCGACCCGTACGCGGCGGCTGGAGCGGGAAGAGCGGGACACAGTCGCCCCACAGGTCCGCCGACGGCACCTGCGGACCGGCCGCCGCCGCCTCGACCGCGACCTCCGCCTCGATCCCGGCCGCCAGCGCCGACCCGTCCTGCCCGGCATCGGTCAGGTGCTCCAGGACCCGCGCCAGCGTCGGCGCGGCGGGCGCGGCGGGCTCCGCGCCCGGCGGCGTACCCATCCCGTCCAGCACCCGGTGCAGCCGCGCCGCCTCCGCGCGCCACTTCCGGTCGACGACTTCCTCCGGGTAGTGCTGCCACTCCACCGGCGACCAGTCGGGCCCCGGCTCGGCCGGACCGCCGTGGAAGAGCCGGGCCGCCAGCAGCGAGGCCGCCTCGTCGGCCACCCCCGGCTCCTCCAGAAGATCGCACGCGGGCCGCTCCCCGAGCCGGGACGCGAACCCCTCCGCCAGCCGGTCCCGCCGCGACAGCTCGGTCAGCGCCGAGACCACCCCGGCGTCCAGCCGGGACGGCCACCGCCCCATCCGCCAGGCCGGCACCGCCACCCGGGTCAGCAGCCGGTCCCAGCCCGCGTAGGCGAGCCCGACCTGCTCCTGGGCGACGATCCGCAGTCCGTAGTCCACGTCCTGGGCGCGCTCGGAGGCCGCTGCCGCGACGCCCCGCTCCATCTCGGCGGCGTGCGTCCGGCAGCCGCGCAGCAGCAGCCGGGCGACCGGCCCGACGAAGCACAGCACCAGACGCGCCCCCCGCCGCGCGCCGGACCCGCTGGTCACGGCGACCGCCGCGTCCAGGCCCCGGACGAAACGGCGGGCCGAGGCTATGTCGGGCTGCGCGGACGGCCCGGTGCCGGCCACCACGGGCGCCAGGATGGCCCGCAGCTCACCGACCCGCATCCACCACAGGAACGGCGATCCGATGACGAGGACCGGCGCGGCGTCGGTACGGCGCCGCAGCCCCGGTATGCCCCGCAGAACACCCCGCAGGCCCGGGCCGCGCGCACCGGCCCCGCCCCGTACGGAATGGGCCGGATGTGTGCGGTCCTCCAGCCAGCTGTCGCAGTCCGGGGTCAGCGCTATGGCCGAGGGCGCGGGCACGTCGAGCCGGTCGGCCAGGTCCCTCACCAGCCGGTACAGATCGGGCGCCGAGGACTCGGCCAGCTCGACCGTCGGAGAGAGGGCGGGCCTGGCCCGGACGATCACGGCCGTGACCGCGGCGGCGGCCAGCAGCACCACGGCCGCCGCGCCCGTCACCGCCCAGCGGGCCGTGTCCCAGCCGCGGCCGTCGATCCGGCCCTGCGCGTCCGCGACGAGCAGCACCACGGCGACGGCGGCCGGCACCAGCGCGAGGGCCAGCGCCCGGCTGCGGACCCGCAGCACGGCCAGCGCCCGCGAGCGCGCGGACCGCGCGCCCGCCTCACCACCCATCCCGGAACCGGACACGGCCGGACGTCACCCCCTCTGCCCTGCGTCGGCTTTGCTCACTCCCCCACTGTGGCACCCCCCACCGACATCGCAATGCCGGTGACCCAAGTGCCGGACCGCTCCCGCCGCACCCTAGTTG
>NZ_JBJHPC010000934.1:0-1676 GCF_045257485.1 Streptomyces sp. YS-3
CCCCGGCCCCCCGTCCCGCCGGGGAAGTGTGTGACGGGGGCGGTCCGGGTCAGGGGGTCGGCAGGCCCGCCGTCGGGATGCCGGCCGGCAGCTTCCCGTCCAGCTCCGACTTGGTGAAGGTGTCGGACTTGCCGCCCTCCCACTTCACCGTGAGGGTCTTGCCGTCCTTGCTCAGGGACGGCATGCCGGCCACGCGGTCGGTGTTGCCGTCGGCGCACTTGAGCTCGATCATCGCCATGCCGTTGTCGTTGACCGTGCCGCTGCACGTGTGTTCGCCGCCGAGCGCCACGGTCGTCCCGCTGATCACCAGGGCGGTCGGCTTGCCCTGGAGCACGGCCGCCCAGGCTCCCGCGATGTCCTTGGCGGCCACCTTGCCGCCGCTGCTGCCGTTGCCGGAGCCGCCGGTCGGGGTCGCGCTCGCGCTCTGCCCGCCGCCGTCGGGGCTCTTGTCCTTGGGCTTGTCGCCGCTGTCCGAGCTGGAGCACCCCGCCAGGGCCAGACAAGCGGCGAGGGCCACGGCGCCCGCCCCGTCACGTACATGCCTGCGCACTGTTGAATTCCCCTTGCTTCGACGATTTCCGGACGCGACAAGCTACCAGCGCGTGAACCTCTGGGGCGCGGGACGCGTCTATACCCAGTGGACGAGTAGTCCAACCCGGTGGAAATGCCTGTAACGACCCGAGTACCGCGCGTGCACGTGCATATGCTCATGCAGGCGCACATGAACACGGCTATGATCCGGGGCAGTTGACCTTTCACAGATGTACGTCTGCACATCCCCCCGGGAGCGACCTTGCACCACGCGTACAACGGCATGGCGGCAACGGAGCTTCACGGTGTCGTCTGGCAGAAGAGCCGTCACAGCAACTCGCAGGGGACCTGCGTGGAGTTCGCGCGACTGTCCGGGGGAAGGGTTGCCGTCCGCAACTCGACGTTTCCGGACGGCCCCGCACTGGTCTATACGCGTGCGGAGATCGAGGCGATGCTCCTGGGCATCAAGGACGGCGAGTTCGACCACCTGATCACCGACTGATCACCGACTGGTCAGCCACTGATCGCCCGCTGATCACCCACTCCTCACCGGCCGATCGGTCACCGGGCGCCCACCGGCCGTCCGCTGTTCTCGTCACTGGCCATCACGCCCCCGGGCATGCCCCGGAAACGCGAACGGGCCCCCGCGCGGGGGCCCTCATGACGTACGGGTACGGGTACGGAAAGAAGCGTCGGTCCGGGCTCGGCTCAGTCGGCCGGCTGGAGGCGGAACAAGGCCCAGACCACCTTGCCGTTCAGTGTGCCCGTGAGCGGGTGCCAGCCCCAGGAGTCGCTGAAGGAGTCCACCAGGAACAGACCACGCCCCGACTCGGCGTCGCAGTCGTCGGAGCCGGGCGAGGACGGGCTGTCCACGCTGGGGTCGCGCACCGCGCACACCAGCCGGCTGGTCCAGCGCATCAGATGCAGCCGCACCGGCGACGCGTCCGGCTCGCGGACGGTGTCGGCGGGCAGCGCGTGCCGCAGGGCGTTGGTGACGAGCTCCGAGACGACCAGCGCCACCTCGTCGAAGCGCTCCGACAGGTCCCACTGGCCGAGCGTCTTCTTGGTGAACTGACGGGCCCCGCGCACGGCTTCGAAGCGGGCGGGCAGCGCGCAGGAGGCGGAACTGGCCACTGCGGAGGGGT
>NZ_JBJHPC010000935.1:0-1668 GCF_045257485.1 Streptomyces sp. YS-3
GCACCACCGTGACCGGGCCCGCGAACCGCCCCGACGACCCCCAGGGACCGAACATGCTTCCCCTCTCCGCCTCGCAGGAGATCGTCTGGCTGCACGAGCAGATGCAGCCCGGCAGCCGTGCCTACAACTTCACCGCCGCGCTCGACCTGTGGGGCCCCCTCGACGCCGAGGCCCTGCGCGAGGGCCTCGCCGCCACCCTGGCCCGCCACGCGGGCCTGCGGCTCGAACTCGTGGACCGGCCGGGATCGGTACCGGGGCAGCGGGTCGCGCCGCGGTGCGAGCCCAGACTGCACACCGCCGACCTCAGCGGCGAGGACGACCCCGAGGCGGCCTTCCAGGACCTGCTGCGCCGCGAGGCCGAGACACCGCTCGACACCTTCGAGGCGCCACTCATCCGCTGGACGCTCGTCCGGCTCGGCGCCCAGCACCACCGGCTCGTCCACGTCGAGCACCATCTGATCCACGACGGGCACTCGTTCGCGATCCTGCTCGACGACGTCTTCCGCACCTACCGCGCCCGCGTCACCGGAGAAACCCTCACGCTCCCGCCCGCCTCCTCGTACGCGGACCACGTACAGACCCGGGCCGGCGCCGCCCTCAACCCCGAGTCCCTGGAGTTCTGGCGGACCGTCCTGCGCGACCAGCCCCACGACCTGCCGCTCCCCGGCCTCGCCCGGCCCGGCGCCCGCCGCAGGCACCACGGCGGGCAGTTGCGGCAGACGATCGGCGCCGACCTCGCCGAACGGCTGCGCGCCCACGCCCGGGAGCGCGGCCTGACCCCCTTCGCCACGCTCCTGGGGCTGTTCGCCGAGCTCCTGCGCCGCCACAGCGGTCGCTCCCGGATGGTCATCGGCACCGCCGTCGGCAACCGGCCGCTGGGGTACGAGGACGCGGTCGGCATGTTCGTCAACACCATCCCGCTGCCGATCGACCTGGACGCCGGCCTCCCGGCCCAGGACACCATGGACGAGGTCACCGACACCCTCATCCGCGCCCTGCCGCACCAGGACGTGCCGGTGCAGGAGCTGACCCGGGCGCTGGGCCTGCACACCTCCGGCGCCGACAACCCGCTCTTCTCGGTCATGTTCAGCGCCCACGACGCCCCGCTGCCCGAGATCGACCTGCCGGGCCTGGACATCACCCTGTTCGAGGGGTTCAACACCGGGACCACCCGCTTCGACCTGGACGTGGTGCTGCTGCCCGACGACCGGCGCGGCGTGACCACCCGTCACGGCGCGCCCGGCATGACCCTGGTGTGGGACTACGACGCCGACCTGTTCGGCGAGGACGTGGCCCGGCTGCTGTCCGGCCGCTTCCTGGACCTGCTGCGCGCCTACCTCGACGCTCCGGGGGCGCCGTTGGCCGACCTGGCGCCCGCCGCGGTGGAGCCTGCCGCCGAGGCCGCGCCGTTGCCGTCCGGCCGCGATCTGCTGGATCCGGTGGCCGCCCACCACCCGTCGCTGCCCGCCCTGCTGTGCGGGGCGCGCCGGGTGACGTACGGCGAACTGGACGAGCGGGTCGCCTCGCTCGCCGGGCGGCTGCGCGCCGCGGGGGTCGCACCGGGGCAGCCCGTGGCCGTCGTCCTGCCGCGCGGAGCGGACTCGGTCACCGCGCTGCTGGCCTGTCTGCGTACCGGCGCGGTCTACTGCCCGCTCTCCCCCGCCGACC
>NZ_JBJHPC010000936.1:0-1653 GCF_045257485.1 Streptomyces sp. YS-3
GGGGGCCCTCGGGGTGGGCGAGGTCGGCGCCGGCGTCCGGGGCGCAGCCGTCGACCGCGTCCCGGCACAGGGCGCGCAGCGAGGGGCGGCGGTGCACCTCGGCGTGCAGGGCGCGCAGCGCGGGATCACCGGGGTACTGCTCCCGCGCCGCGGCCAGCGCGGACAGCAGGGAGATCCGCCAGTCGGCGTGGTTGGCGAGGATGCTCCCGGCGTCGGGGTGCAGCAGGCCGAACCGCAGGAAGCTGTGGGCGGGATCGGCGTCCGGGTGGGTGCTCAGGCCCGCGAACAGGTCCCGGTAGGCGTGGTTGGCCGCCTGTACCTCCCAGCGGTGGTCGATGAGGAGGGCGGGCAGCGAGAGCGCGTTCATCATCACGTCGTAGTCGGCGAGGACGGCCTGCGCGGCCTTGCCGCACGTCCGCCCGCCCTGGGTGAGGGGCCTGCGTACCCGGGCGGGGAAGCGGCCGACGGTGAGCCGGAACAGACGCTCCACCTGGTAGTCCGACATCTCCAGGACATCGGCGAGGGCGAGGAGTTTGCCGTCGGTCCACTCCTTGACCCGGCCGCGCTCCCAGTTGCCGTACGCGCGCGAGCTGACCCCGAGCCGTTCGGCCACGGCCTCCTGGCTCAGTCCCAGACAGCTGCGGCGGCCCCGGATGAGTTCCTGGAGCGGTTCGGGGCGTACGGGCCGTCCGCTCGCCCCCGTCCGCGCCGGGTGCTCCACCCCTAAGACCTCGTGCCTGCCCACCGTCATGGTCATCCCCGTCCCCGTCCCCGTGGTGCGGGGTCTTCGGTCCCTCGCCGCTGAGGACGGCGGGCGCGCGAAGTCCCGCGCGGCGACGTCGTATTGACACTCCGTCACCTTTGTCGTGATCCTGCAACTCCCCCGCCACCGATGTCAACCGGACTTTCCCCCCGGGGAAAGCCTGCTTTGCTCCGGGGGGTGGGTTCAAGCCGCCGCAGTCGTTACGCTCGGGCCTCTGAGGAGCGACGGCGGGGTACGACAAGGGGATGCCGTGACTGACGCCTGCGGGCTCGACGCGACGCTGGACCGCGTACGGTCCCTGATCGAGGAGCTGGAACGGCGGCCCGAGGACGTCCTGGACGCCGTGGAGCTCTCCTACGCCTCCGGGGTCCCGGCGGCGGACGTACGGGAGCTGCTCGCCGGGGGGCGGGTGGCCGACCCCGGAGTGGCGGCCCGTGTCCAGCAGCGCCTGGAGCTCCTGATGAACACCCGCAGGAGGTGCGGCGACGGCGTCGTACGGCCGGTCGGGGAGGCGGTGTCGCCGCACACCCAGGCCGAGATCGCCCAGGGCATCGGCGTTACCCCGCAGGCACTGCGCGCCTACCGGAAACCGGACCACCCCGCCGTCCCCAGCGTCCACACGGTCCTCGGCATCAGCGAGTGGTTCCGGGTGCACTCCGGCTGGCTCACCGAACCCGCCGACCGCGCCCTCGCCCGCGTCCTGCGCGAGCGGCTCCAGGACCTGGAACGGCAGTCCGCCCGGCGGGAGATGGAGCGGATCCTGCACGACAGGGGCGTCCACGCGCACGCCTTCCGGGCGGTCGGCGCCCTCCCACGGCAGAAGCTGGAGGCGCTGATGACCCTGCTCGGCTGCGATCCCGACGGCAACGATTCCGCCGAAACCCCCGGCC
>NZ_JBJHPC010000937.1:0-1651 GCF_045257485.1 Streptomyces sp. YS-3
GACCTCCACCTCGGCCAGCTCGTGCGCCACCCGGCCGGCACCGGCGACTGGCTGCTCATCGACGTGGACGACCTGGGACTGGGCGCAGCGGCCTGGGACCTGGCGCGCCCCGCCGCCTGGTACGCGGCGGGCCTGCTCGGCCCCGCCGACTGGACCCGCTTCCTCGCCGCGTACCGGGAGGCGGGCGGCCCCGCCGTCCCCGCGGCGGGCGACCCATGGCCGCAACTCGACGTGCCCGCCCGCGCCCTGACCGTACAGACGGCGGCCCTGGCCCTCGCCAAGTGCGCCCGTGAGCGGCGCGCGCCGGACGAGGCGGAGCTGATCATGATCGAGAGCTGTACCCGCGTCGCGGCACTCCCGCCCGAGCCGCCGGGAGGCGGCCCGACGTAGGGTGCTGCTTGCCCATCGGAAGTAACGGCGAGGAGTTGAGCCGGTCATGCAGTGTCCCAAGTGCCACGCGCCCATGCACACGTACAACCGCAACGGTGTCCAGATCGAGCAGTGCAGCGGTTGCCGGGGGATCTTCCTCGACTACGGGGAGCTGGAGTCGCTGACCCGGCTGGAGTCGCAGTGGGTGCAGCAGGCCCCGCAGCACGGCGGCGGCCACGGCGGTCACTACGGCCACAAGCGCCACAAGGGCTTCGGGCACATGCTCTTCTCGTCCTGACCCGCCGAGCCGACCCGTCGACCTGGCCCGTCGTCCCGACCCGCCCGCGGTCGCCCGACGGCGGGCGCACGACGAAGCCCCCGGCCTTCGAGAAGGCCGGGGGCTCCGGGCTGTGCGCGATACTGGGATTGAACCAGTGACCTCTTCCGTGTCAGGGAAGCGCTCTCCCGCTGAGCTAATCGCGCGGGATCGGTCAGAACCATACAGGACGGCTGCGGACCGGGTCGTACTGCGTACTGCGTGCGCGATACTGGGATTGAACCAGTGACCTCTTCCGTGTCAGGGAAGCGCTCTCCCGCTGAGCTAATCGCGCGGGTACGGATCTTCGAGAAGATCCAGTGGACGATACTGGGATTGAACCAGTGACCTCTTCCGTGTCAGGGAAGCGCTCTCCCGCTGAGCTAATCGTCCTTGGAGGTGGAGACGGGATTTGAACCCGTGTAGACGGCTTTGCAGGCCGTTGCCTCGCCTCTCGGCCACTCCACCAGGAGTGAGAGCAGGGGTTCGGGAAGATCCCCCACATCGAGCGGACGACGAGATTCGAACTCGCGACCCTCACCTTGGCAAGGTGATGCTCTACCAACTGAGCCACGTCCGCTTGTCGGTTCCGGTCCGCTTGCGCGTCCCGGCGACGTGTTGAACTCTAGCGGATTCCCGGGCCAGTACAAAAACGCGTTTGTGCAGCGTGCTGCGGTGTGCCCGCCCCGCACCCGCCCCCGGGCCCGCCCCGTACCCGGTGTCGTCCCTGGTCCGCGCCCGGGTCCGGGGCGGGTGCACGGCGGCGCCCCTAGACTCACAACCGTGCATGACCTCGCTCCTCTGGCCCGTTTCGGCGGGCTCCTCGCCTCCGATCTCCGCGATGTGACCGCCGACCCGGAGGCGCTGGACTCCTCCGGCTTCTGGGCGGTCGCGGCCGACTTCGAGGGCCGGCTCGTCTGTGCCCGCTTCGCGGACGTACGGCCCGACCCCGTGCCCGCCCCCGTC
>NZ_JBJHPC010000938.1:0-1650 GCF_045257485.1 Streptomyces sp. YS-3
CCAGCCCGTTCCCCCCGCTGGGCAGCCCCGCGTCCGCCGTCGCCCCGTCCGCCGGACCGTTCTCGATCTGCATGGCCACCTCGGCGTCGCGGTGGGCGAGGCGGACCATCACCTTGGCGCCCGCCGCGTGCTTGTGCACATTGGTCAGCGCCTCCTGGATCACCCGGTACGCGGTCTGCTCCACCAGCGCGTCGTACGCCCGCTCCACCCCGTGGACCATCAGCTCCACCACCATCCCGGCCTCCCGGGACTGCCCGACGAGCGCCTCGATGTCGGCCAGACACGGCCCCTCCTCCGCCGCGGCGGCTGCCGCGGCAGCCGCCGCGCCCACGGCCGCCAGCGGGACCGCCGCCGGCGCGTCCGCACGGTCCGCCCACCGCACCGCCTCACCGGTCCGCAGCACGCCCAGCATCTCGCGCAGCTCCGTCAGCGCCTGGCGGCCCATGTCACCGACGAGGACCGCGTTCTTGACGGCCTTCTCCGGGTCCTTGCGGGCCACCGCCTGGAGCGCCGCCGCGTGCACGACCATCAGGGACACCCGGTGGGCCACCACGTCGTGCATCTCGCGGGCGATCCGGGTGCGCTCCTCCGTACGGGCCCACTCCGCGCGCTCCTCGGCGCGGTCCGCGAGCAGCGACAGCTCCCGCTCCAGGGAGTCGGCGCGCTCGCGCAGCGACTCCATCAGCCGGCGCCGGGCCCCTATATAGAGCCCCAGGAGCAGCGGCGGGGCGGTCAGGCCGAGCGCCATCACGCCGGAGAAGAGCGGGACCAGCCAGCGCCCGCCGTCGAAGGCGCCGTCGTCGACGCTCTGGTTCATCCGTACGAAGGTGACGATGAAGGTGCCCGCCAGGCACATCCCGGCCAGCGCCGCGGTGATCCGGCGCGGCACCTCGGAGGCGGCCAGCGTGTACAGGCCGACGATGCCGAGCAGAAAGCCCATGTTCGCCGGGGTCACGGCGATGGAGACCAGCACGACGGCGACCGGCCAGCGCCGCCGCGCGGCCAGCGTCACCCCGGCCACCAGCCCGAAGAGCACCCCGGCCGGTACGGGGACCCCCGCGTCCCCGGCGAACTTCACACCTTCCAATGCGCACTCGAACGCGGAGGCCAGCCCCAGTCCGATGTCCAGGGCGGCACCGCGCCGCCGTTCCCACCACCACCAGCCGCGGGAGGTCGTCCCCGCGGAGTAGTGGTCTGCCCCCGTTGCGGTCATGCCATCCAGCCTACGGGCGCCCGCCAGCGATTTTCCGGTGACTTCACCAGCACAGAACGCAATCGAACACGCACGGTCGCGGCGGTCATCCGTCGATCTGATGAATCGAAACGGCACCTTCCGGCGGTCGTCCGCGTTTCCGGGCGAACGGGTCCCTGCGCCTGCCGGGGAATCTTGATCGTCCGCGTCACCGGGAGCGCCGATCTCCACCGTCGCACGGAAGGCGCTTGGTACGGCATAGTGTTGGGTGCCGATCCGGCGACCTGACGTGATGTCCGGTTAAGTCGGTTTCCATCCCCCGTGGTGTAATTGGCAGCACTGGGGCTTTTGGTGCCCTATGTCCGGGTTCGAGTCCTGGCGGGGGAGCTTCTGCGCCGGGTCCTGACTGTCACAGTCAGGACCCGGCGCTTTTCCCCCTCCCCCACCCGGATTTCCGC
>NZ_JBJHPC010000939.1:0-1649 GCF_045257485.1 Streptomyces sp. YS-3
CCCCGGCGGCCCCGTCGACACCGAGGCCCACCGCCGGGTGACCACGCTCTACTTCCCCGACGAGCGCATCCCGCTCCACCCGCCCGTACTCTCCGAGGACGCCGCCAGCCTCCTCCCCGGCCGGGTCCGCCCCGCCGTCCTGTGGACCATCGACCTGGACACCCACGGGGCCGCCACCGCCACCCACGTCGAGCGGGCCCTCGTCCGCAGCCGGGCCAAGCTCGACTACGAGTCGGTGCAGCGGCAGATCGACGACGGCACCGCCGAGCCGTCCCTCGCCCTCCTCGCGGACATCGGGCGGCTGCGCGAGGAGCAGGAGGTGGCGCGCGGCGGGATCTCGCTCAACGTCCCCGAGCAGGAGATCGTCGAGCGCGACGGCCGGTACGGGCTCGACTACCGCGCTCCGCTCCCCGCCGACGGCTGGAACGCCCAGATCTCCCTGGTCACCGGCATCGCCGCCGCCGACCTGATGCTGGCGTACGGCACCGGGGTACTCCGCACCCTGCCCAGCGCCCCGGACGGCGCCGTCGCCCGGCTGCGCCGCTCCGCCGTGGCGCTCGGCATCGACTGGCCGCACCACGTCCCGTACGCCCAGGTCATCCGCTCCCTGGACCCCCGCGACCCGCACCACGCCGCGTTCCTCCAGGAGTGCACGACGCTGCTGCGCGGCGCCGGGTACACCGTCTTCACCGGCGGGAACATCCCCCGCCCGGCGATCCACGCCGCAGTCGCCGACGAGTACACGCACTGCACCGCGCCGCTGCGCCGCCTCGTCGACCGGTACGCCGCCGAGCTCTGCCTCGCGGCGGTCGCCGGCGCCGACATCCCCGCCTGGGTACGCGACGGGCTCGACGCGCTGCCCAAGGTGATGGCCGAGGGCACCCGCCGGGCCAACACGGTGGAGCGCGAGTGCGTCGACCTCGTGGAGGCCGCCCTGCTCAAGGACCGCGTAGGGGAGGTCTTCGACGCGACCGTGGTCGACATCAAGGAAGACGAGCCGACGGCGGGCACGGTCCATCTGAGCGACCCGGCCGTGGTGGCCCCGGTCCGCACCACCGAGCCCCTCCCCCTGGGCGAACCCCTCCGCGTCCGCCTCACCCGGGCCGACCCGGGCACCGCGAAGGTGGAGTTCGGCCCCGTCTGAGACAGGACGGGACGGGATGCGGCGGCGGGGGCCCGTCCGGCAGGTAGCATGGTCGGCACGGCAGACGAGCCGGGCGGACGGCCGCGTGGGGATCCTCGGATCCTCCCGAGGAACGTCCGGGCTCCACAGGGCAGGGTGGTGGGTAACACCCACCCGGGGTGACCCGCGGGACAGTGCCACAGAGAACAGACCGCCGGGGACCTCGGTCCCCGGTAAGGGTGAAACGGTGGTGTAAGAGACCACCAGCGCCTGGGGTGACTCAGGCGGCTAGGTAAACCCCACCCGGAGCAAGGTCAAGAGGAGCCGCCGTGAAAAGCGGCTCTGCGTGGACGTTCGAGGGCTGCCCGCCCGAGTCCGCGGGTAGACCGCACGAGGCCGGTGGCAACACCGGTCCTAGATGGATGGCCGTCTCCCCGGCCGCCGCGAGGCGACCGGGCGACAGAACCCGGCGTACAGCCCGACTCGTCTGCCCCTCACCCGCCCCGCCCCGGCCGGTGGCGGGACC
>NZ_JBJHPC010000940.1:0-1649 GCF_045257485.1 Streptomyces sp. YS-3
CCCGTACCTCCGTACCCGGTATCGCCCGTCCCGACGTGCCCGCGATCACCTCCACCGGGTCCCCGCGCCGGCACATCGTGACGATGCCGCTCGCCTCGGACAGCCCGTACGCCGTCAGCACCGTCCCGATCCCCAGCTCCGTCCGCAGCCGCTCGACGAGCCGCAGCGGGACGACGGCCGCGCCGGTCACCACGAGCCGGAGCGCGGACAGGTCGTGGGCCGCGCGCGCCGGATGGTCGAGGAGGGACTGATGGAGGGTGGGCGGGCCGGGGAGTACGGAGATGCGCTCGGCCGCGATGTTCGCCAGGACCGTCTCGACGTCGAAGACCGGCTGCGGCACCATCACCGCCCCCCGCATCAGACAGGCGATGATCCCCGCCTTGTACCCGAAGGTGTGGAAGAAGGGGTTCACGATCAGATAGCGGTCACCCTCCCGCAGCCCGGCCAGCTCGCTCCACAGGGCGTACCCCCGCAGCGTCTGCGCGTGAGTGATCACCGCGCCCTTGGGCCGGCCCGTCGTGCCGGAGGTGAAGACGATGTCCGAGGGGGCCGAGGACTCCACCGAGTCCGCCCGCTCCCGTACCTCCTCCGCCGGTACGCCCTCGCCGCCCGCCAGGAAGTCCTTCCAGGTCCGGAAGGACTCCGGCGCGTCCTGCGCCAGCACCACCACCTGCTCCAGATGCGGCAGCCCCGGCAGCGGCCCGCCGCCGTCCCCCTCGGCGGCGGCGCTGCGCAGGGTGGCGACGTACGACGTGCCCAGGAACGTCCCCGTCACGAAGAGCAGCCTCGCCCGGCTGCGGCGCAGGACGTACGCCGCCTCGGAGCCCTTGAACCGCGTGTTCAGCGGGACGAGCACCGCCCCGGCCGTGACCGCGCCGAGCGCGGAGACGATCCAGTCCAGGGTGTTGGGCGCCCACACCGCGACCCGGTCGCCGCTCTCGACCCCGGCCGCCATACAGGCCGCCGCCGCCCGCTCCACCCGCTCGCCCAGCTCCGCGTACGAGACGCGGACGCGGCCCTCGACGACGGCCTCCCGCTCCCCGTACCGCTCGGCGGCGGCGCGCACGAGCCCGGGGACCGAGCCCCACTCCAGGTCACCCCGTACGTCCGCCCGTATGTCCGCCCCCATGGCAAGCCCTTTCGCCGACGGTAGCCGTGCACAGTAGCTGACTGCCCGTCAGATTAGCTGTACCCTTCCACGCTGTCAGCAGCAACAGCGGCAATGGCACACGGCGTTTGCGGAGGTGGCGGGTGTCGATGCTCAAGGACGCGACGGCGATAGCGGGCATAGGCCAGACGGAGTTCGCCCGCCGGCTGGGCGACTCCGAGAAGAAGTTGGCCTGCCGGGCCATCCTCGCCGCGCTCGACGACGCCGGAATCCCTCCCGGTGAGGTGGACGGCTTCGCCTCGTACACGATGGAGGAGACCGACGAGGTGGAGATCGCCAAGTCGATCGGCGCCGGCGACGTCACCTTCTTCGGGAAGGTCGGCTTCGGCGGCGGCGGTTCGTGCGCCACCGTCGCCCATCTCGCCGCGGCCGTCGCCACCGGCCAGGCCACCGTCGGAGTCGCCTGGCGCTCGCGCAAACGCGGCAGCGGCCCGCGCCCCTGGACCAACACCACCGTCCAGCTCCCCACCCCCGCCCAGTG
>NZ_JBJHPC010000095.1:0-17082 GCF_045257485.1 Streptomyces sp. YS-3
GGTCACGGGAGGAGCACCACCTTGATGGCCTCGCCCGCGTCGAACAGCCGGAAGGCCTCGGGGGCTTCGGCGAGCGGCAGGCGGTGGGTGATGACGAAGGAGGGGTCGATACGGCCCTGGCCGACGAGCTCCATCAGCGGCTCACGGGTGGCGATGGGGTTGCCGACGGCGAACCGCAGGGTCACCTCTTTGGCGAAGGCGGTGATGGTCGGCAATGGCATCGCGGTGGACGCGTGGGCACCGACCGCGCACACCACGCCGCGCGGTCGCACGATCTCCAGGGCGCTCAGCAGGGCGGCGTCCGTCCCGACGGCCTCCAGCACGGCGTCGGCGCCGCGTCCGCGGGTCAACTCGCGTATCCGCCGCGGGAGGTCGTCACCGGGGGCCAGGGCCTCGGCGCCGCGCCCGGTGGCCGCGTCGCGGCGGCCGGCGACGGGGTCGATGGCGAGGACACGGGCGGCTCCCAGGAGCCGGGCGGCCTCGGCGGCCAGCAGGCCCACCGCGCCGCAGCCGATCACCGCGACGGTGTCGCCGGGCCGCACCTCGCCGCCGAGGGCGCAGGCGTACCCGGTGGCCAGCGCGTCCCCGATGAGCAGCGCGCGCTCGTCGGCGACGTCGTCGGGGACCGGGAAGAGGACGGTGTCGGCGAAGGGGACGCGGACGAACTCGGCGTGGCCGCCCGCGACCGGGCGCGCGCCCACGACCGTGTCGTAGCCGAACAGGCCCACCTGCTCGCACTGGTAGTGGCCGCCGTGCCGGCACCACCAGCAGCGGCCACAGGCGATGATGTCCGAGGCGAGGACCCGCTGGCCGACCCGCAGGCCGCGCACCTCGGGGCCGACGGCCTCGACGACTCCGGTGAACTCGTGGCCGGTGACGGTGCCCGGGGAGAAGGAGGCGATCTCGCCCCGGTAGGGATGCAGGTCGGTGCCGCAGATCGCGCTGGTGACGACCCGTACGACCGCGTCGTCCGGGGCCTCGACGCGCGGCGGCGGCACGTCGTCGGACAGGGCCACCCGGTGGGCGCCCTGCCACTGCAAAGCCCTCATGCGGTGGTCTCCTTCGCGTCGTGGGGGCGGACGGGCCCGGCCGTGCGGGGCGTGCCGGCGTGTTGGGTGGCGTCCCACAGCTCCCTGCTCAGCGCGTCGAGCAGGTGGCGGACCGCTTCGGGGGCGTACCGGGCCGGGTTGTAGATCATCAGGGCGCGCAGGCCGCCGTCCTCGGTGTAGAAGCCGAGATCGAGGTCGAAGGGCGAGTACGGGTCGTGGTTGACCAACGTGACCTCCAGGCCCGGCAGTCGCGGCATGACCTCGGGGGTGGTCTGGAAGGAGACGCATACGTTGATCACCGGGCGTGCCCCCGTGCGGCGCAGGCCCAGCTCCGCCACGAGGCGTTCGAAGGGCAGGTCCCGGTTGAGGTAGGTGCCGAGGAGGGTGTCGCGCACCTGGGGCAGCAACTCGTGGAACCCGGTGTCCTCGGCGACGCGGGTGCGGATGGGCAGCATGTTGACGAACAGGCCGACGGTCTTCTCGAACTCGGGCCTGCTGCGGAAACCGCCCCGGGTGCCGACCAGGATGTCGTCGCCCGGCACATGGCGGCGCAGCACCCGTGCGAACGCGGTCAGCAGCAGCATGTACAGGGTGACGTGTTCGCGGCGGCCGAGGGCGCGCAGCCGGTCGTGGAGCGGCTGCGGGAAGGCCGTCCACTCGGTCGCGCTCACGGTGTGCGGTACCGGCGCGGTGGTGCGGGCCAGGGTGAGTTCGGGCAGTGGGGTGACCCCGGATAGGGCCCGGCGCCAGTGGTCGGCCTGCCGGGTGTGCGCGGGGCTGTTCAGCCAGCGCTCCTGCCAGTCGACGAACTCCGCGTAGTGGGTGCGGACCGGCTCCAGGGGTGCCGGTACGCCGCCGACGCGTCGGGCGTAGAGCTCCTCCAGCTCGCGCAGGACGACCATCCACCAGGACCAGGCGTCGCAGACGAGATGGTGCAGGGTGAGGCGGAAGAGATGGTCGTGCGGGGCGAGCCGGATCAGCGTGGCCCGTACCAGCGGTCCCGCGGCCAGGTCGATGGGGCGGCCGAGTTCGGCGCGCAGGAGCCGTTCGGCGCGCCGGTGGCGCTGGTCGGGGGGCAGATACGCCAGGTCGACCCGGGCCAGCGGCACCCGCGCGTCGGGGACGACGTACTGGCGGGGAGCCCCGTCGACCATGGTGAAGCGGGTGCGCAGGGCGTCGTGGCGGCGTACCACCTCCTCGGCGGCGGCGTGCAGGGCGCGCACGTTGACCTCGCCGGTCAGACGGAAGGTCATCGGTTCGGCGTAGAGCGTGGTCCCCGCGCGCCGTTCCAGGAACCACATGCCCAGTTGGGCCTGGGACAGGGGGCCGGTGGCGGCGCCCACCGCGGGCCGGGTCGCCGCGATCACCGCTGCCTCGTGCCGTGGACGAACAGCCAGCGCCGGGGCACTTGGCTCAGCCCCAGGTCGCGGAAGACGGTGTGCAGGGCTTCGGTCAGCGCCCGGGAGCCGAGCTCGACGTCCGTGAGCCCGGTGGCGCCCTCGACGAAGACGGAGTACCCGCACAGGGCCTGCCAGTCCTCCAGGGTCCACGGGTAGACATCTTCTTCGGAGGTGACGGAGGCGAAGCCCGCCTCGGTCATGAGGGCTTCGTGGTCGGCCGGGGTCAGCGTCTCCAGGGCGACCGGGGCTTCGCGCTCCAGGACCAGGTCAGCGCCGTGGCGGCGCAGCCAGACGCGGGTGGCGTGCAGCCACGCGGCGTAGAAGCGGCGGCTCTCGGGCAGCACGGCACCCTCGTAGAACAGGGTGTTGAGGGCGAGCCTGCCGCCGGGCGCGAGCAGGTCGTGGCAGCCGCGCAGCACCGAGGGGCGCTCGCTGCGGGGGATCTGGTGCATGACGTTGCTGAGCACCACGGCGTCCACCGGCCCGACGACGGCGCCCACGTCCTGGGCCCGGCCGGTGACGAAACGGGCCCGGGGGTTGTCGCGCAGCCGTTCCTCGGCCAGCGCCAGTTCGTGGGCGGAGGGGTCGATGCCCACCACGGAGCCGAGCTGCGGGAAGCGTTCGAGCAGCAGCTCGGTGGCGCGGCCGGAGCCGCAGCCGACGTCCGCGACGACGCTGCCGGGGGCGCACGCGCACAGGTCGACGAGCCGCTGGGTCACGTCCCCGTACAGCGGGCGGCGCGACATGGCGTCGAATTCGTATCCCTGGATGAAGGCCACCGTCTCCTCATTTCTGGGTCAGTCGTGCGGCGGTGCCGCCCATGACCGCCCGGTGTTCGTCTGGTGTCAGGGGGGAGCTGTCCGACGGCCACGCCGTGGCGTCGGTGGTGAGTCGCGCCATCCGGGCGACGGCCTCGGACATGGTGGCGAAGGGGAAGTCGGTGCCCCACAGCAGGCGGTCCAGCACTCCCCGCGCCCGGGCGTGGGCGAGCGCCGCGGCCACCGTCCGGGGCGACTGGTAGGAGCCGAAGATCGACAGGTCCGCGTACAGGTGGGGATGGCGGGCCAGCAGGTCGATGCACGGGGTCGTCCACGGGGTGCCCAGGTGCGCCAGGATCAGGCGCAGTCGCGGGAACCGGCGCGCGACCGGCTCCAGCAGCAGGGGCGAGAAGAAGCGGCCGTCGGCGTTCTTCGCGGGGGTGTAGCCGGTGTGTACGAGGACCGGGATGTCCAGCTCCTGGGCCAGCTCGTACACCTCGAACCAGCGGGGGTCCGCCGGGGACATGCGCAGGTAGCAGGGGGCGATCTTCAGTCCGCGCAGGCCCAGTTCGGTCACCGCGTGCCGCAGTTCGTCGGCGGCGCCCGGCCGGCCGGCGTCGACGGAGGCGAAGCCGGTGAAGCGCTGGGGGTGGCGGGCGCACAGCTCGGCGACGAAGGTGTTCGGTACCGAGAACCCCTCGACGCGCCGTACGTCGAAGGCGAGCAGGAAGGCGTGGTCGACCCCGGCGGCGTCCATCTCGGCGAGGAGCTTGTCCTCCGGGGCGGACAGCGCCTCGGGGGGCAGTCCGGTGGTGGCCATCATCTCGTCGGCGAAGCGAGCGGTGAAGTGGCGGTAGTACTCGCCGGCGTGGACATGGGCGTCGATGATCACCGCTGGCTCTCCTGCCTGCCGCCGGGGACCGTGGCGGGGTCCCGGGTTTCGGCTTCGGGAAGGCGCACGAGGGCGACGCCCTTGGGCTCCAGGCTCAGGTGCCGCACCGGCCGCGCGTCGCCGGAGGGGGACGTGCGGTACACGGTCGTCGTCACGGGCGAGGTGGCGTGGTTGACGACCACGGCGCAGCGTTCGTCGCCGCGTGCCAGGACGGTGGTCTCCACCAGCGGCTCGTCGGCGGTCACCTCGGGCCGTATCCCTTCCTTCTCCCCGATCGCCGCGTACAGCCGGTGCCAGGGCGTCTCCTGGAGCCGGTAGGGGGCGTTCAGCAGCGCCTCCAGCGGGGCGTTGAGGAAGTAGGCCACTCCGCTGCCCCGTTGCTGCCGGGTCAGCGCGGGCGTGCCGTTGGGGTAGCGGGCGAGCGTCTCCGCGATCGTGCTGTCCACCACGGGGATCCGCCCGGCCGGCCAGTCCACCGGGAAGGGAGTGCCGGCCCAGGTGAAGCGGTCCTGTTCGGCCGCGTCGAGGGTGAAGTCCCGGATCCGTACGCCGAAGAGCTCCTCCAGACCGGCCGGGCCCAGGAGATCGCCGGTCGAGTACAGCAGGACCCCGCCCGCGACGGTGTACTCGCCCAGCCGCCGTTGCGCGGCCAGCGGCAGCGGCCGTACGGAGGGGCAGATCACCATGGCGTACCGTTCCAGGTCCTCGGTCCCGGTGAACTCGTAGGACAGATGCGCCTGTTGGAGCAGACAGTGGGTGTAGAAGGCGGCGGCCTCGGTGTCCGCCTCCGACGCCAGGTATCCGCCGTCGTGCTCAGCGGCCCGCTCGGGCAGGAACACGCCCACCCGGCCGGGCACGGGGCGGAAGCCGGCGAGTTCTCCGCTCACCCGGCGGGCGAAGCCGCGGAAGGCGTCCATGGCCGGTTTCTCGCGGCCGTCCATGTCCAGCAGTCCCACGAAGCGTTCGCCGGGCCGCAGTGCGTACGGCTTGCTCTCGGAGGTGAAGTCCTGCCAGCACCACACGACGATGCCGACGGCCCCGGCGGCGAAGGCGCTGTGGGCCGCCGCGCGCAGATAGCGGGCGGCGGTGGCCTCGTCACAGCCGTAGCTGCCCATCTCATCGACGAGCACCGGGGCGTGGGCCCGGCCGCGCCGCACCAGATAGGGCAGATAGGCGGAGGCCTTCACGGCGGCGGCCGACTCGATGTGGAAGGGGGTCCACAGCGGGAAGCCGTGCAGCGCGACCAGGTCCAGCGGCCGGGCGTGCTCGGGCCGGAAGGCGTGGTCGCCGAAGACCGCCGAGCCCTCGTTGGCCTGGAGGACCAGGGCCCCGGGGTCGGCCGCCCGGATCGCCTCGGCGAGGCCGGCCCACCACGCCCGTACCTCATGGGCGCCCAGCGAACCGGAGGCGACCGGGTCGACATGCGGGATCTCGTCGCCGATGTCGTAGGCGAGGATGTTGGGCGCGTCGCGCAGCGCGCCCGCGAGGTGCGCGACGAACGCGCGCTGCCGCTCCGCCATCGCCGGATCGCGCCACAGGTCCCGGCCGCCCCGCCAGGGCGGGTCGAAGAGCTGTCCGTTCATCCAGATGGTCAGCAGCGAGGGCAGACACAGCAGTCCGTGCCGGTGCGCCAGGGCCACCAGCTCGCACAGCCGCCCGGTCATCCTCGGGTCGTACACGCCCTCGGCGGGCTCGAAGTCCGCCCAGAAGACGAAGATCCGTACGGTGTTGAAGCCGAGCGCGGCCATCCGGGCGAAGTCGGAGTCCAGGGCCTCCGGGTCCCAGTCCCGCCAGAAGTCGCAGCCCGTGCGGGAGGGGAAATAGTTGACGCCCAGGCAGAACAGGGGGCGTCCGTCGCGGTGCAGCACCCCCTCGACCAGCCGGGTGCCGCCCGGGGCGCTCACCGCCGCGTCGCCCATGTCCGGCTCACCGCCTCGGCCACCCGGCGCACGTCCCCGAGCCCGATCGCGGCGTGCAGCGGCAGCGACAACTGGCGCGCGGCAACGCTCTCGGTGACCGGGAGACTGCCGGGGCGCGTGCCGTACCGCTCGCGGTAGGCGGTGAACAGATGGGTGGGCGGATAGTGCACACCGCTCTGGACCCCGGCCGCCCGCAGCTCCGTCTGAAGGTCCTCCCGGTCGAAGCCGTCGGGCAGCACGACCGGGAACAGGTGGTGCGCGCCCTCCTCCACCGGCCGGTCCGCGTAGGGCACTTCGAGACCGGGCAGCCCCGACAGCAGCGCGCGATAGGACCGCACCGCCTCCTGGCGCACCACGCGGCGCTCCGCCAGCGCCGCCAGCTGGACGCGTCCGAGCGCGCAGGCGATCTCGGTGGGGCGGTAGTTGAGACCGAACCCGTCCACGTCGTAACCCGAGGGGCCGCCGCGGTGGCGCTGTTCGGCACCCACGGTCAGCGCGTGCGAGCGCAGCCGTCTGATCCGGGCGCGCACCTCGGGATCGCGGGCGACCACGGCACCGCCCTCCCCCATGGCCAGGTTCTTGGTCGCGAAGAAGCTGAAGCAGCCGATGTCGCCGACCGTGCCCAGGACGCCGTACGCGGTCCTGGTGGCCGGGGCGTGCGCCGCGTCCTCGATGAGGGCCAGGCCGTGCCGCCGGGCCAGCGTGGTCAGGGCCGGCAGATCGGCCGCGTGGCCGCCGTAGTGCGCGGCCACCACAGCGCGGGTGCGCGGGGTGATCCGGGCGGCCACGTCCGCCGGGTCCACCCCCAGGTCATGGGCACCCTTCACCTCGGCGAACACCGGGGTGGCCCCGCACAGGGCGACCACGGCGGCGGCCGAGACGAAGCTCAGCGACGGCAGGACGACCTCGTCGCCGGGACCGATCCCCAGGGCGAGGACGGCCAGGTGCAGCGCCGCGGTCCCGCTGCTGACCGCGACCGCGTCCTCGACCTCCAGCGCGGTCGCGTAGCGCGCCTCGAAGTCCTCGGTCACCGGGCCCACGGACAGCCAGTTGGCGCGCAGGACCTCGGCGACGGCGCGGGCCTCGGCCTCGCCGGTGCACGGGGCGTAGAGGGGGATCTTCCAGTCGGTCATCCGCGCACCGCCTGCTGCGTGGCGTCCGTGGGGGCGCCGGTGCTCGTCGTGGGGCCGCCGCTCGGTCCGAGGGCGCCCAGATAGCGCGCCCGGTCGGCGCGGAGCGCGGCGTCGGCGGCGGCGAGCTGCGCGGGAGTGCCGATGTCGTGCCAGGCGGCGTCGAAGACATGGCCCTCGACGCGGGCGCCCCGGGCGGCGGCGTCGTTGAGCAGGGCCGGCATGTCGTAGCGGGTACGCGGGGGCAGCAGGCGCGGGACCGAGGGCTCCAGGACGTAGATACCGGTGCTGGCGAGGAAACTCATCCGCGGTTTCTCCCGGAAGCGGGCCACCCGGTTCTCGCCGTCGACCTCCACCACCCCGTGGGCGAGGTCGACATGGCGCGGCACCAGGGCGATCGTCGCCGCCGCCTCGGACTTCTTGTGCCGCCTCCACAGGTCGGCGAAGTCGATGTCGGTGAGCAGGTCCGCGTTCATCACCAGGGTGGAGTCCTCCAGGGGCGGGAGCAGGCCCAGCGGTCCGGCCGTGCCCAGCGGTTCGTGCTCCAGGCAGAAACGCAGGTCGAGGCCCGTCCAGCGGGGGTCGTCGAAGCTGGCCTCGATCAGTTGGGCGCGGTAGCCCAGCGAGAGCGTGACCTGGGTGAATCCGGCGCTCTGGAGCTGTCGGAGGATGATGTGCAGGATCGGGGTGCCGTCGACCTCGATGAGGGGTTTGGGGACGGTGAAGGTGGCGGGCCTCAGGCGCCGCCCCTCGCCGCCGGCCAGTATGACTGCTTTCACGGGACTTCCTCCGCTCAACTCCGGGCCGGGACCAGTTCGGTGTAGACGCGGTGCACCTGTGCGGCGACGGCGTCCCAGGTGAGTTCGCGGCGTGCCCTGGCGTGGCCCGCGCGCCCCATCCGCTCCCGTTCGGCCGGGTCGGCGAGCAGACGGCTCACCGCGTCCGCCACCGGCCGGGCGGCGGGCGGGACGATCAGCCCGTCCCGGCCGTCGGCGATCACCTCGGCGCTGCCCATGAACGCGGAGCCGATCACCGGCTTGCCGCACATCCACGCCTCCACGAACACCAGTGGGAAGACGTCGACCGTCGACGGCAGACAGACCAGGTCGCTCGCCATGAGGGCACTGAGTTTGGTGTCCTCGTCCACCCGGTCGAGTTCGGTGATACGGGGGTCGGCGTGGGCGGCGAAGAGCTGCCCGCAGTCCTCGTCCCAGCGCGGGCCGAGGAAGACGAAGTGCGCCTCGGGGTGGCGTGCCCACACGTGCCGCGCCGCCTCCAGCAGCACCGCGTATCCCTTGGAGCGCATCTTGCGGCCGAGGAAGAGCACCACGGGCCCGGTGATGCCGTGCGCGGCACGGAAACCCTCCGGGTCGGCGGTGCCCGGCAGGTGCGCCCCCTGCCCGATCCGGTGCAGGACGGAGTCGGCCACACCGTCGGCGCGCAGCACCTCGCGTTCGGCGTCGGTCAGGACGAACACGGCGTCCGCCCGGCGGCAGCCCTCCACCACGGCCGCCCGGTCGGGCCACACCTCCGGTGCCGAGGCCGGTGTCACGGCGAACGGCACGCCCCAGGCGCGGGCGAGGCGCAGCCCGGTGCGGATGTTCTCGGGCTGGAAGGCGTCGACGGCGTGCACCAGGTCCGCGGCGCGCGCCTCGCCCTCCCCGGCCGGCAGCGGTTCGACGCCGATCCCGGCGGCCGTCATCAGCCGGGCGTCCTCGGGGTCGCCCTCGCCGCCGTACAGGCCCACGCGCACTCCCCTACGGCTCATGGCCACGGCGAGGGACCGGGTCATCAGCTCGGCGCCCGCGCGGGCGGGGAAGTACCCCTGGTGCACGTACCGCACCCGGAGGCCGTTCATTGCCCGGTCCCGCGGGTGGCGAGGTCGTGCGCGTACCAGGCGTAGGTGCGGCGCAGGCCCTCACGCAAGTCGACCGCTGGGCGGTAGCCGGTGAGTTCGCGCAGCCGGGTCAGGTCGGGCAGGCGGCGCGCCGGGGACAGGGGCGGTGCCGGATGGGCGGCGATGCTGGGCGTGCGCCCGGCCGTCTCGAAGACCATGCGGGCGAGGTCGTCCATACGGACTTCCTCACTGTCGTTGCCGATGTTGACGAGCAGGGTCTCCTTGGTGGGCAGCCCGGCCAGCGCGATCAGGGCGGCCACCGCGTCGTCGACGTGGCAGAAGGCCCGGGTCTGGTCGCCGCCGTAGACGGCGAAGGGGTCGGCGCCGGTGAGGACGCGTTCGATGAACTGCGGGATGACGTGGTCATAGCCCATACGCGGTCCGTAGACGTTGTGGAAGCGCACCATGCGCAGGGCGAAGCCGTGGACGCGGGCGTAGGTGCGGCACAGCAGCTCGCCGGTGATCTTGCTGAAGCCGTACGAGGAGCGGGGCACCTCGGGGTCGGGGACCAGCAGGGGGACGTCCTCGCCGGTGGGCAGCGCGGCGAGACCGGCGGCGACGCTTCCCGCGTACGCCTCGCTGGAGGAGGCGAAGCAGAAGGTGGCGCCGGACATGCCGGGCCGCCCGGTGAACCAGTCCAGCACGTGCACGGTGGACAGGAGGTTGGTCCGCAGCACCCGTTGCGGATCCTCGTTGGAGTGGACGACGCCGACGACCGCCGCCAGGTGGTGGACGGTGTCGAAGTCGTCGGGCAGGAGGGTGTCGGGAACGGGGGTGGTCAGATCGTGTTCGACGAGCGTGACGCGGTCGAGCAGGGAGTCGAGCAGCGTGTCGCGCCGGCCCCTGCTGAAGTCGTCGAGGAGGGTGACGTCGTGGCGGGAGGCGAGTTCGGCGGCCAGGTGCAGCCCGATGAACCCCGCTCCCCCGGTGATCAGGATCTTCTCAGGCACTGCCGAGCCTCATTGTCTTCGTCGTCCGCGGGAACACCCGCCAGGCGTCGTACACCAGCGCCGGCGGGCTCATCCGGGCGATGAGCTCCTCAGCCGGCAACTCGCCGTACCGGGCGTGGTCGTTGAGCAGGATGGCGGCATGGGCGCCGGTGAAGCCGTCGGTCAGCGTGACGGGCTCCACCCCCAGCGCCTCGATGCGTTCGGGCGGGATCACGAAGTCGTGGCCGACCACCCGGGCGACCTTGCCGCGCAGGAACTCAAGGAGCGGCACACTGGGGGCGCCGCGCATGTCGTCCGTCTCGGGGCGGCCCTTGTAGGCGAATCCGGAGACCAGGACGGTGGACCGCCGCGGGTCCTGGCCCGCTTGGCGCAGGGCGCCGAGCACGCGCTCGCCGACCCGCCGGGGCAGGGACTCGTTGAGGGCGCGGGCCGCCATGACCATCTGCGGGGTGTGGTCGTGGCGGGCCAGGGAGTGGCTCAGCAGATACGGGTCCTTGGTGAGGCAGCTGCCGCCGACGAATCCCGGCTTGCTCAGATCGGGGCGCGGATAGTCCGCGTTGGCGGAGGTGATGACCTCCATGGCGTCCAGGCCGAGCTTCTCGGCCATGAGGGCGATCTCGTTGCCGAAGCCGTAGATGAGGTCCGTGTGGCAGTTGTTGACCAGCTTGACCAGTTCGGCGGCCTCCAGTGAGGAAACGGGGACCACCCGTCCGCTGATGGTGGTGAAGAACCCCGCCGCGAGCTTCGTCGCCTCTTCGTCGAGGCCGCCGACGATCTGCGGCAGGGACAGCAGTTCCGCCAGCGCCTGCCCCTGGATGGTGCGTTCGGGGCAGAAGGCGAGCAGCGGTTCGGGTATCCGGCGGGCCAGGGCCGGCAGGACCAGTTCGCGGGTGGTGCCGACGGGGACGGTACTGCGCACGATCACCAGGGTGTCCTCGTCCGCGCCTGCCGCGACGGCTTCGGCGGCGGCCGTCAGATGGCCGAGTTCGGGCGTGGTTCCCCCGGGCGTGATGGGTGTGCCGACGCAGATGACGACGACGGGCGGCAGCCGGTGCCCGCTGATGTCGGCCGTGACCGCGAGCGTGCCGTCGCCGGCTCCGCGCTCGATCAGCTCGGCGACGCCGGGTTCCGCGAGCTGGAGGCGCCCTTGTGCCAGGGCGCCGGCGACCGCCGGGTCGCTCTCGTAGCCGAGCACCCGCTTGCCGGTGGACAGGAGGGCGGCGGCGAGGGTGACACCGACGTATCCCATCCCCACGACACAGACGTCGAACTGGGTGAAGTCCTCGTGATCGGTGCGCGATTGCATGTACGTACCCCCTGGGCGCGACTTGGGAAGGTCCGGGTCGGGGCGGTTCAGCCCACGACCCAGTGGGTTTTTTCGGGCCGTCCGCCCAACTGCCGTTTCTGGTCGTCGAGGCCCTTGACCTCGGATCCGCCCGCGTCGACCTCGCGGATGCCGTGGTCCATGAGCTTCTTGAACACGGTGAGCCAGATGTACTGCGGTATGGCGGTGAAGCCGGTGGCGTCCTTGAACAGCCCGCTCAGCCGGTCCGCGAAGCGCATCGACATCGTGCAGTACAGCGATGCCCGGTCCGGCGCGGTGCGCTCGCCGGCGAAGAACATCACCGGCACCTCCTCGCCGCCGCTGTGGGCCAGGACGCCGAGGTAGGCGAAGTAGTCGTGTTCGTTGCGGCCTCCCGGCCGCTGGGTGACGATCGCCGTGTAGTCCTCGGGGGTGGAACCGACGACCTCGCCCTGCTCCCGGCGGGCCTCGAAGTAGCCCTCGACGACGGACCTGGCCATCTTCGCCTCGTCCGGGCCGTAGCCGTAGGGCCTTATCCGGAGTTCCAGGTGGTCGTTGCGGGCAAGGAAGTTCTCGAAACGGCGGTAGGCGAGCCGGTTCTTGTTCCTGTGCCGCCGGTTGCCGTCCCCCTCCAGGTTCTTCACCACCGGACGGCCGTCGGCGTCCACCGCCAGCAGTTCGTCCAGTCGGTAGACCCGGTTGGGGTAGGTCTCGTCCTCCTCCGGGGCCTCGGGGTGCCAGGGGTCGGCCGACACCGGGGCGAAACCGGCCGCCAGGAACAGCTCGTGGTCGCTCGGCGAGAGGTGGCGGACGTATACGGAGGTCTGCGCCAGGCCCGCTTCGCGCGTCGCGGAGATGAACGACTTGACCGCGGCGATACGGTCCTTCCCCTTGGGCGCGACGATGTGCAGATGCTTGCGCTCGTCGTGCTCCTTGCTGAAGTAGCCGACCCCGAAGAGGTTCTGCCCGTCGTGGAAGACCATGCCGTTGGGATGGCGGGTGCTGGTGCCCCGCAGGTTGTATCCGTTGGTGTAGAGCATGAGCCCGAGCTGCCCCAGCGCGAAGGACCCGTCCTTGAAGTTCTGGATGGCCTCGAAACACTCCTCCACGGGCCGCAGTTTGTCGCCGAAGAGGCTTTGCAGCCGGGCTTCGAAGGCGTCGCGTTCGGTCGTCGGCAGGCGCATGGATCCCCTTCCGCTGGAATTCGTCACTCGCTTGCGCCCTGCTCGGTGCGCGGGGACGCCCCGTCCGCGAGCGTCCGCGCCACACCGTCCATCACGTGCCAGAACAGCTCCTCCCCCAGGTCGCCGTCGGCACCGGAGGTCGTGGTCAGCACTCCCTGGGTGGACATGCGGTCCGCGCCGACGGGATGGCGGTACACGCCGGCGGCGGGCGGAGTCGGGTGGTCGACCCGCGTCGGGCGCACGACCTCGGGACGCAGGTACATCATGAGACTGGTCTCGGTCACCCCGGCGTGCTCGGCGTGCCAGCCCGGGAAACGGGGAAGCCGTTTGCGCAGCCACTCCTCCTCCACCAGGCTCCACCAGCTGAAGGCGACGATCTCGGTGGTGGGGAAGGTGCGCGCCGGGTCGAGTCCGTCGATAGCCTCGAACAGCAGCGCCTCGTTCTCGTAGTGCCCGTTGACCACCACCAGCCGGGCCGGGGCGAGCCGGGCCAGTCCCCGCAGGCACTGGGCGACGTAGTCGATGAAGGTTCCCCCGTCGATGTGGACGGTGCCGGGGAAGCGCAGTCCGCCCCCGCTCTGCGGCAGTGATCTGGCGGACAGCGGCTGCCCGGGGAAGAGCACACCGTCGGTGTCCGCCACCAGTTGGCGGGCGAACGCGTCGGCGATGTCGTAGTCCACCGACAGCGGCAGATGGGGGCCGTGCTGCTCCAGTCCGCCCACCGGCCACACCAGGGTGGCGCCGCTGAGCGCCGCGGGTGTTTCGGGACTCGTCAGATCACCGTACGCCCTGACGTTCGTGGCCCGCTGTCGCACGCACCTCACCCCTTCCGCCCTCAAGTGCCCGTCCCACCACATCGGTTACGGATCCGCCGCGTGCGCCGAGCCAGGTGTCGAAGCCCCGGCGGATCTCGGCCAGGGTCTCGTGCATGTGTGTGTGCAGTGCCGTGTAGACCTGCACGGCGTCGGCGCCCACGGTGAGGTACTCCGCCACGTCGGTGCCGCTGCGCACCCCGCCGCTGCCCAGCACGGGAACGGAGAGGCCGCCGCGCCGCAGCTCGTAGATCGCGGCGAGCACCAGCGGTTTGATCCCGGCCCCCGAGTAACCGAAGGGGCGGCCCAGGAGGACTTCCCCGGTGTCGGCGGACACCGCGAGCCCGGCGATGGTGTCGCTGAGGGTGATCGCGTCCGCGCCCGCCTCCACGGCGGCGGCGACGCGCTCGCCCACCTGCTCCCCCACCGCCAGTTTCACGCTGAACGGCAGTCCGGTGGCGCGGCGCACGGCAGCGGTGTAGTCGGCGACCCGCTGTGCGCTGTCGGCCAGCCCGCCGTCCTCGTTGAGACACGAGATACCGAGCTCCAGGGCGCGGCAGCCGGTGTCGGCGACCCGGGCGGCCAGGTCGGCCAGCGCGGCGGGAGAGTCGGCGTGCAGGGACGCGATGACCGGCAGGCCGTCCTCGGCGAACCGGCTCAGCATGGCGCACCAGGCGTCCACGCCGCGCCGGGAGTACGTGGTGCTGTTGATCATCCCGGTGGGCAGATGCAGCAGGCGCTCGTCGCCGCCGGGGAGCGGTCCGGGATGGATGGTCTTGGTGACCACGGCGCCCGCGCCCCCGGCGAGCAGGCGGCGGATGTTGCGCTCCTGGTCGGTGAGCAGGCCCGAGCCGACGACGAGGGGGCTGAGGAGCCGTAGCCCGAGGACCTCGGTGGCCGACGCGGTGTGCTCGACGGTCGTCATGGTGTCACCACCGCGTCGCGGCCGACCTTGCCCAGCCGCAGCAGCAGTTCGCCGGGGCCGCCACGGTGCAGCTCGGCCACGTCGACGACGCCGACGTCGGCCACGGACGGCAGTCCGCGCAGCAGATGGCTGGCCCCGGCCGGGACCGGCAGGGTGGTCACCATGACGATGGGGCGACCCAGCGCCGAGGCCCAGCCCAGTTCGATGTGTGTGCCGTCGGTGCGCATCAGTGCGCCGTCGGCGTCCGTCGGCAGGACGGGTACGAACACGTCGCACCGGCGCATCCACTCCAGGTCCCGTGCGCTGACGTCCTCCGGCGAGAAGAGCGGTGTGTCCTGGCCGAACTTCTCCGCGACATGGGCGGAGAAGACGGTGGCCCCGGCCTGCGTGACAGCGGTGATGACGGCCTGGATCGTCTCGCGCAGCGGCCGGTGGAAACTGTTGTGCCCCAGCGCGTGCTGGATGGGGCCGCCGACGAACACACGCAGCCCCGACAGATCGACCAGGCCGGTGCCGGGGTCGCCGCCGGAAACGGTATCGCTCATGCCTTCCCCTCATCTTTCCCGCGGAGCGCGAGGTGGTGGATGGTGATCTGGGTGTATTCCAAGAGGCCCCACGGTCCGTACTCGACGCCCGCGCCCGAGTGCCGGTGGCCGCCGAAGGGCACGTCGTGCCGGAGGTCGCCGTGGGTGTTGATCCACACCGTTCCGCAGTGCAGCCGCCGGGCCACCGCGGCGCCCTGCTCCGGATCGCCCCACAGGGAACAGCCCAGGCCGTAGGGCGAGGCGTTGACACGGGCCGTCACGGCGTCGAGGTCGTCGTAGGGGATCACGGGGATCACGGGACCGAACTGCTCCTCCTCCTCCAGCCGCGTTCCCTCCGGCAGGTCCGTGACGACGGTGGGCGGATAGAAGTGGCCGGCCCGCTCCAGGGGGCGCCCGCCGGTGACGAGCCGGGCCCCGCGGCGCACCGCGTCGGCCACCAGCGCGTCCACATGGCCCAGTTGCCCGGCGCTGACCAGGGGTCCCAGCTCGGTCGCGGCGTCGAGGCCGTCTCCGACGACTGCGGCCCCGGCCAGCGCGGCCAGCGCCTCGGTGAGCCGGGCGTGCTGCGGGCGTGGCACGTAGACGCGTTTGACGGCGGCGCAGAACTGGCCGCTGTTGACCATCGCCCGGTCGAACAGGGGGCGCGCCAGGTCCTGTACGTCGGTACCGGGCAGCACGATGGCCGGGTCGTTGCCGCCGAGTTCGAGAACGGTCCGTTTGAAGTCCTCGGCCGCGGAGCGGGCGATGGCGCGCCCGGCGGTGATCGAGCCGGTGAAGGACACGAGCCGGACCGCCGGGTGTGCGGTGAGTCGGGCGCCCAGCGCGGAGTCGCCGCTGACCACCCGCAGAACGCCGGACGGCAGGACCCGGCCCAGCACCTCACCCATGAGCAGGCTGGACAGCGGTGTGGCGGGCGAGGGTTTGAGGACGACCGTGTTGCCCGCCAGGAGCGCCGGGGCGATCTTGCACACGGCCAGCAGGACGGGGTAGTTGGAGGGGGCGATCGCCGCGACGACGCCGTGCGGCACCCGCTCCAGGGTGACCCGGGCGGCGGGCTCGTCCACGATGCGGTCCGGGTGCAGCGCGAGACCGGCGGTGTGGGCGAACCAGTCTGCGGCCAGGCGTACTTCGGCGTGTGCGTGCCGCAGTGGTTTGCCCTGTTCCCGGGTGAGCAGGTCCGCCATGGCGTCCTCGGCGTCCCGCAGCGCGTCCCGGCAGTCGAGCAGGTGCCGGCGGCGGATCTCCAGTGGTTGGGCCGCCCACCGGGGGAACGCCCCGGCCACCTCGGCCACCACTGCGTCGAGTTCGGCGGCGGTGTGGCGGGGGGCGTGGGCGAAGACCGTGCCGTGCGCGGGGTTCTCCACGCCCATGGCGGTCTGCCGTGCCGGTGCTTCCGTGAACACAGTCGACTCCCCCGTCACCCGGTGCCGAGACATCCCGCACCCCTGTTCGGACAGGTCCCAGTCTCACCACGCGCAAGTGCCTGAGGCATCCTCCGCTTTGGGGCATGCCCGTTCGGCTACGGCCAAGATCCGGTCACCCCCTGGCGGCCGTCCGCGGCGGCGGCGCGGTCCTCTGCCGCTGCCCCTGATCGAGCCGTGGCCAGGGACGTCCGGGCTGCTCGGCGCAGTCCACGAGGAACCGTTCGAGCCGCCGGAGGAAGGTGTGCACCTCCTCGGGCGGCAGGGCCGCGGTCTCGGCGCACAGGACGAATCTCAGCCAGCCGGGGTCGGTGTCGACGACGACCAGGAAGAAGGTCTCGGCCTCCTCGAAGTCGCAGGGGGCGACGACGGTACGGGGCAGGGCGGCGCGGATCTCCTCGGCGGACACCGCCGGGCCCAGGGTCCGCAGATCGTGGTCGGTGCGGATGTCGTTGAAGCAGCACGACAGATGGAGCGGCTCGCCCCTCCTGCGTCCTTCGGCCCGGATCAGCTCGTTGGCCCCGTCGGGGTCGAACAGACCGTTGGCGTACGCGAGGGTGCCTGCGGCGAAGGCGCGGCGGGCGACGGTCCGTATGTCCTCCGCGCGCAGGTCGAGGGTGGTGAGGACTTCTTGGTGCAGGTTGGCCACGGCCTGCTGGAGCGCGGGGTGCGTACGGTTGGCGGCCAGCAGCCGCAGGGCGCACACGGGTTGCCCGGAGCGGGCGCCGAGCAGGAGCGCGACCGCCGTGAGGAGCACCGCGGAGGTGCTCACCCGCCACTGTCCGGCCAGGGCGCGGACCGCCAGGAAGGCGGCCGAGGAGTCCATGGCGGCGCTGTAGCGCTCCGGCCGGCCGGGGCCCCGGGGGGCCGGAGCGCTACAGCGCCGCCATGGACTCC
>NZ_JBJHPC010000941.1:0-1642 GCF_045257485.1 Streptomyces sp. YS-3
GAAGGCGGCCCGGCGGCGGGATCCACCGACGAAAAGGTCCGGGGCGCGACCCCGGCGGGGGCCGCGCCCCGGACCGGGACAGGGGCGGTCAGCGCGTCACGCCCGCGCCCCGGCCGCCTTCCGGGCGATGTCCGTACGGTGCTGCGATCCGTCCAGCCGGATGCGCCCGACCGCCGCGTACGCCCGCTCCCGGGCCTGCGTCAGGTCCGCTCCGGTGGCGGTGACGGAGAGAACCCGTCCGCCCGCGCTCACCACCGCGTCGCCCTCGCGCCGCGTTCCGGCGTGCAGGACGTACGCGTGGGGCGCGTCCACCTCCGCGACCTGGTCCAGGCCCTCGATCGGGTCGCCCGTCCGGGGCGTACCGGGGTAGTTGTGCGAGGCCACGACGACCGTGACGGCGGCGTCGTCGCGCCAGGCCAGCGGCGGCTGCGCGTCCAGCGTCCCGTTGGCGGAGTGCAGCAGTACACCCGCGAGCGGCGTCTTCAGCCGGGCGAGCACGACCTGCGTCTCGGGGTCGCCGAAGCGGGCGTTGAACTCGATCACGCGCACCCCGCGCGAGGTGATCGCGAGGCCCGCGTACAGCAGACCGGAGAACGGTGTGCCGCGGCGGCGCAGTTCGTCGACGGTCGGCTGGAGCACGCTCGCCATGACCTCGTCCACGAGCTTGGGGTCGGCCCAGGGCAGCGGCGAGTACGCGCCCATGCCACCGGTGTTGGGGCCCTCGTCGCCGTCGAGCGCGCGCTTGAAGTCCTGCGCGGGCTGGAGCGGCAGCACGGTGACGCCGTCCGTGATCGCGAAGAGCGAGACCTCGGGGCCGTCGAGGAACTCCTCGATGACGACCCGGTCGCAGACGAGCGCGTGCGCCCGGGCCACCTCGACGTCGTCGGTGACGACGACGCCCTTGCCGGCCGCCAGGCCGTCGTCCTTGACGACGTACGGGGCGCCGAACGCGTCCAGCGCCTCGTCGATCTCGGCCGGGGTGGTGCACACATAGCTGCGGGCGGTCGGCACACCGGCGGCGGCCATGACGTCCTTCGCGAACGCCTTCGAGCCCTCCAGCAGCGCGGCCTCGCGCGAGGGGCCGAAGCAGGGGACGCCCACCGCCCGTACGGCGTCGGCGACGCCGGCGACCAGCGGCGCCTCCGGGCCGACGACGACCAGGTCGGCGTGGAGCGAGGCCGCGAGGCGGGCGACCGCCTCGCCGTCCAGCTGGTCCACGGGGTGGAGCTCGGCGACCTCCGCGATCCCGGCGTTGCCGGGGGCGCAGTGCAGCGCCGTCACGTCGGGGTCGAGGGACAGGGAACGGCACAGGGCGTGCTCGCGGGCGCCGCCGCCGATGACAAGGACCTTCACGGCAGCCAGCCTAGCCTCCGTGGCGGATTCTCCCTCGTACGGGTCGCCGAACCCCGGACCGCTACTCGTTCGTATATTCCTCCACCACCGTGGCGCCGAGCTCGCGGACGATGAGGTCGTGGCCGGACAGCGCGTTGTCCACCAGATCCGGGTCGTCGTCCTCGGGGACGTCGTCCTCCGGGCGCACCGGCGGCGGCTCCTGGGCCATGGGCGCGGAGTGGGATGCGTGCGGGGCCTGGGACCCCTGGGGTCTCGGTGGCGGGGAGGCCTGCGGCGGCTGCTGTACGGG
>NZ_JBJHPC010000942.1:0-1639 GCF_045257485.1 Streptomyces sp. YS-3
GGGCCGCCGTCGGGAGCAGGAGCGTCGCGAGGGCGTCCAGGTCCGGGCGGTGGGCGGGGTCCTTGACCAGGAGGGACGACAGGGCGGGAGCCAGCGGGCCCGCCTCGGGCGGGAGTTCGGGCTCCTCGTACAGGACCGCGTGCAGCGTCGCCAGGGTCGTCTCGCGGGCGAACGGGGACCGGCCGCCCACCGCCGCGCACAGCGTCGCCCCGAGGGACCACAGGTCCGACGCGGGGCCCTGGGGGCGGCCCCCCACCCGTTCCGGCGCCATGTAGTCCGGCGAGCCGACCAGCATCCCCGCCACCGTCAGCGCCGTCGCGTCCTGGATCGCCGCGATACCGAAGTCGGTCAGGACCACCCGGCCGGTCCGGGCCAGCAGGACGTTCCCGGGCTTGATGTCCCGGTGCAGCACTCCCACCGCGTGCACCTCCCGCAGCGCCTCCACCAGACCCAGGCCGATCCGCGCGGCCTCGCGCGGGGCCACCGGGCCGTCCTCGATGAGGAGTTGTTCCAGGGAGCGCGCGTCCACCAGTTCCATCACGATCCAGAGGCGGTCGGACTCCTCCACCACGTCATAGACGCGCACCACGTTCGGATGGTCGATCCGGGCCGTCGCCCGCGCCTCGCGCAGGGTGCGTTCGCGGCGGATGCGGCTGTCCTCGGCGTCGAGATCTCCCATCCGCATCTCTTTCACGGCGACCTGGCGGTCGAGGATTTCGTCGAACGCCCGCCATACGCGCCCCATTCCGCCCTGGCCGATCGTGGCGTCGAGCCGGTATCGCCCCGCGACCAACAGCCCCCGGATTCCCGGCATTACCGCCCGCCCCCTCAGTACCTGGCGCACCCAGGACAGAAACACGAACTTGCCACCATCACAGCATAATTCCGCGAAATCTTGTGGGACCCTTCTCAGCACTGCTCTCAGTACGTCGGCCGCTCAACTCGGCTGAGGGGGATGGAAATGCGTTCGAAGAAACACCGGGGATCTCTGGCCGCCGGACTTCTCACCGGGGCGCTGTTATTGCCCTGGGGGGCGGTCGCTCACGCGGCCGATCCGACACCCGGCAGTGACCAGGGCGGATCGCCGGGACCCAGCGCTCCGGCCGGGCTCCAGATCTCCACCGAACTGCCGAAGGAAATCAGGGTCGCCCATTCCTCCGGGAAGACCGCGCTCACCGCGAAGATTCTCAACAAGGGCACCAAGGACACCGGCCGCATCACCCTCACCGTCCTCGGTCTGGACGGTATGCGGATCACCGGTGTCGACGGATGCGCCACCGTACCCGAGAACAAACTGCCGAAAGGAACGAACACCGGATTCGCCTGCGCCATCGACAGCTTGGGCGCCGGCGCCGACAAATCGTTCACCGTCGAGGCCACTTATGATCTGAACAGGACCGGGAAGATCTGCCTGCCCGTCACCGAGGGCACCGAAGGCACCGAAGGCACCGGCGCCCAAGCTGTCGATGGCGCAGGCGAATCCGGTGTTCGTTCCTTTCGGCAGTTTGTTCTCGGGTACGGTGGCGCATCCGTCGACACCGGTGATCCGCATACCGTCCAGACCGAGGACGGTGAGGGTGATGCGGCCGGTGTCCTTGGTGCCCTTGTTGAGAATCTTCGCGGTGAGCGCGGTCTTCCC
>NZ_JBJHPC010000943.1:0-1632 GCF_045257485.1 Streptomyces sp. YS-3
CCCCCGCCCGCTCCAGCGGGTACACCGCCCCGATCACCGGGCGCAGCCGGCCCGACGCCGCCTCCTCCAGGGCGCGGGTGGCCAGGGTGACGCGGCGGTCGGGGGTGAGCTGGACATCCGCTATGCCGAGTACCGTGACGGACCGGGCCGCCGCCCGGTCCGGGTCGATGGGCGCGAAGCCCCGGCCCGTGGGGGCGCCGTGGGCCGAGAAGCGGCCCCCTTCGGCCGTCAACGGGAAGGCCGCCGCGCCGAGTTCGCCGCCCACGCCGTCCAGGACCACGTCCGCGCCCGTCCCGCTCAGCACCTCGGCCGCCCGCTCCGGCCAGTCGGGGGACGCCGCGTCCACGACCTCGTGGGCGCCCAGGCCCCGTACCAGCGCCAGCTTCTCGTCGCCCCGGGCCACCGCCACCACCCGCGCGCCCCGCGCACGGGCCAGCTGGACCAGGAGCGTGCCCATGCCGCCGGACGCGCCCGTGATCAGGACCGTCTCGCCCGCCTTCAGGGCCGTCAGCTCCAGCAGGGCCGGCGCGGTCACCGCGTCGTGGACCAGCGCCGCCGCCTCCCGCAGGCCCAGCCCCTCCGGGACCGGGACGAGGTGGGCGGCGGGGACGGCCGCCAGCGAGGCGTAGCTGCCGGCGTCCACGGCGGCGATCACCCGCCGCCCCGCCCACACCGCCGCGTCGACCCGCGCCCCGGTCGCCGTCACCGTGCCCGAGACACCGCCGCCGGGCACGTACGGCGGCCGGACGTCGAAGTACTCGCCGAACGCGCCCGCCCGTATCTGTGTGTGCACGAAGAGCGTGTCCACGTGGTCGACCGCGACCACCACCTCGTCCGGTCCGGCCACCGGGTCCGGCAGCTCCACCGGAACCAGTACCTCCGGGCCGCCGAACTCCCTCACCTGTGCCGCGCGCATACCGCTCACCCCTCCCCGTCGTTCGTCGCTTCCTTGATCCGGAGTCTTCGGCCTCAAGCGCGGTTGAGGTCAAGCGCGGGCCGCCCCGCCTCCCCGTACGCTCACCCCATGGGTTTGCGGGAACGGAAGAAGCAGCAGACGTACCAGGCCGTCTCGGACGTGGCGATCGCCCTCTTCCTGGAGAAGGGCTTCGACAACGTGCCGGTCGCGGAGGTGGCCGCCGCCGCCGGGATCTCCAAGCCGACCCTCTTCCGCTACTTCCCGGCCAAGGAGGACCTCGCCCTGCACCGGTTCTCCGACCACGAGGACGAGGCCGCGCGGGTGGTCGCCCAGGGGCGTACGGAGGGGCTCGCGCCGCTGCCCGCCCTGCGCCGCCACTTCCTGGCGGGGCTCGACGACCGCGACCCGGTGACCGGGCTGAACGACGACCCCCGGGTGCGCGCCTACCACGGGCTCCTCTACGGCACGCCCAGCCTGGTGGCGCGGCTGTTCGCCTACCAGAGCCGGGCCGAGGGCGCCCTCGCGGCGGCCCTGGGCACGGACATCGGGGCGCGCCTCGCGGCCGGTCAGATCATCGCCGTCCAGCGGATCCTCGCCGACGAGAACTGGCGCCGCATCCAGGCCGGAGAGAGCGCCGAGGAGGTGTACGGGGACGCGGTGGCGACGGCGGAGGAGGCGTTCGCGCAGCTCAGGGAGGGGTTGGAGCGGTACGCCTG
>NZ_JBJHPC010000944.1:0-1629 GCF_045257485.1 Streptomyces sp. YS-3
CCCGAGGATCCCGGGATACAGCACCCACACCCCCCAAGGGGCGCGGGGAACTGCGCGACCAGCCCACCACGACCCGCAGACAAACCCCCGGCCAAAAGGGGCGCGGGGAACTGCGCGACCAGCCCACCACCCACCCGCAGACAAACACAGGTCCCCGGGGCGGGTTGGGGGCTAAAGCACCAGGCTCAAGGCCGCCGCCACCCCGAACCCCGCCACAGACAGCACACTCTCCAGCACCGTCCACGACCGCAACGTGTCCCGCTCGCTGATCCCGAAGTACTTCGACACCATCCAGAACCCCCCGTCGTTCACATGCGACGCGAAGATCGACCCCGCCGAGATCGCCATGATCACCAGGGCCAGATGCGCCTGGGAGTACCCGCCGCCCTCCACCAGCGGCACCACGATCCCCGCCGTCGTCACGATCGCCACCGTCGCCGAGCCCTGGGCCACCCGGAGGGCCACCGAGATCAGCCAGGCCAGGACGATCACCGGGAGGCCCACGTCGTGGAAGGTCCTGGCGAGTGCGTCCGCGATGCCGGACGCCTTCAGGACCGCCCCGAAGACCCCGCCCGCGCCCACCACCAGCAGAATGTTCCCCACCGGCTTCAACGAGGCCGTGGAGACCCTCTCCAGGGAGGTGCGGGACCAGCCCCTGCGTATCCCCAGCAGGTAGTACGCCAGCACCAGCGCGATCGTCAGCGCCACGAAGGGGTGGCCGAAGAACTCGATCACCGAGCGCGTACGGGAGGGGTCCAGGGCGATCGACGAGAACGTGGCCGCCAGGATCAGCAGCAGCGGCGTGCCGATCACGGCCAGGACCGTGGACAGCGGCACCGGCTTCTCCTGCGACGCGGGCGGCAGACCCGCCGCCTCCCGTTCCGCGGCCACCGCCGCCCGCGCCTCCTGCGCCGCCTCCACCATGTCCTGCGGCACCTCGACGAAGATCCGCTTGCCGATCCACGCGGCGTACACCCAGGCCGCCGCCACCGACGGCAGGCCCACGAGCGCGCCCATCAGTATCACCCAGCCGAGCGAGACGTGGAAGAGGCCGGCCGCCGCGACCGGGCCGGGGTGCGGGGGCAGGAAGGCGTGGGTCATCGACAGGCCCGCCAGCAGCGGCATGCAGTAGAGGAGGATCGATTTCCCAGAGCGTTTGGCCGCCGCGTACACGATCGGGGCGAGGACGAAGATGCCCACGTCGAAGAAGACCGGGATGCCGAAGACGAGACCGGTCAGGCCCATGGCCAGGGGGGCGCGTTCCTCTCCGAAGAGCGCCAGCAGCCGGGCGCTCAACACCTCGGCCCCGCCGCTGACTTCGAGGATCGCGCCCAGCATCGTCCCGAGCCCGATGATGATCGCGACATGGCCGAGGATGCCGCCCATGCCCGCCTCGACCGTGGAGACGGCGGCGGACTTCTGGACCGTACCGAAGAGCTCGGTCACCGACAGTCCGGCGCCCAGGCCCACGGCCATGGAGACCGCGAGGAGTGCCACGAACGGCTGGAGTCTGACCTTGATGATGAGGAGGAGCAGCAGCGCTATGCCCAGGACCGCGACCGTCAGCAGGCCCGTGGTGCCGCCTATCAGCGGGAGGATGCCGCCCGTGTGCGGCGGGGGCGGCGGGGG
>NZ_JBJHPC010000945.1:0-1627 GCF_045257485.1 Streptomyces sp. YS-3
GCTGGCCGTCGCCCGGGGCGGGCAGCCCCTGCCGGGCGACGGCCAGCAGGTCGTCGGTGTCGGCGGGGCGGGGCAGCCGCTCGAAGGCGAGCACGCGCGCGTCGTCGCGGCTCTGGAGGCCGAGCTCGCAGGCGGTGAGCGCGATCCGCACGGAGGAGCCGGCCGCGGTGCCCCGCAGATACGCCTCCCACGCCCGGTCCGAGCAGATCAGCGCGGCGGCCTCGGAGTCGCCCAGGACGTGCCCGACCTCGGCCGACTTGTACATCGGGTTGAGCGGGACGACGGTCGCGCCCGCCTTCCAGGCGCCGAGCAGCGCGATCACGAAGTGCGGGGTGTTCTGGAGCATGATCGCGACCCGGTCGCCGCTCTGGAGGCCCCGGGCGGCGAGGTGGCCGGCCACGGAGTCGGAGAGCGCGTCGGCCTCGCGGTAGGTGAGCCGTCCGTCGAAGTAGGCGAGTGCGGTGCGGTCGGGGGCGCGCAGGACGGCGGCCCGGAAGGCGTGCACCACGCTCGCGGGCGGACTGACCGGTGCCCGCTGGGCCTCGGTGAGCTGCCCGAGCCAGGGCCTGGTCGCGTACCTGGAGCTCATGCCTGGCCCGCCTCCCACTTCTGCTGGAGATGGTTCATGGAGGTGAGCCAGCGGTCCGGGTCGCCCGCCCGCACACCGTAGAAGTGGGCCACCTCGGGGTGCGGCAGCACCAGGAACCGCTCCTCGGCCATCGCCGCGAAGAGCGCGTCGGCCACGGCCGGGGGCTCGATCGCGGTCGGCGCGAGGACCAGGTCCCCGGCCGAACCGGTGGCGGCCAGCATGTCCGTGCGTACGCCCTGCGGGCAGATCGCGTGGACCTTGACCCCCCGGTGGCGGTAGGTGAGCGAGAGCCACTCGGCGAAGGCGAGGGCGCCGTGCTTGGTGACGCTGTACGGGGCCGCGCCGATCATGGTGAGCAGCCCGGCGGCCGACACCGTCGACACGAACCGGCCGCCGCCGCGCTCCAGCCACTCGGGCAGCAGCTCGCGCGCGGCCCGGACGTGCGCCATCACATTGACGTCCCAGGCCGCCGCCCAGACGTCCTCGGGGGCGGCCTCGGAGCCGCCGGAGCCGAGGCCCGCGTTGGCGCAGTAGACGTCGATCCGTCCGCCCAGCGCCTCGCGGGCGAGCGGGACGACGCCCGAGGCGTCGCCGGGGACGGCGATCGCGCCGATCTCCTCGGCCGTCCTGCGGGCCTTGGCCTCGTCGAGGTCGTTGACGACGACCCGGGCGCCCTCCGCCGCGAATCTGCGCGCGAGCGCGGCGCCTATGCCGCCGCCCGCCCCGGTGACCACCACTGCCGCGCCCTGGACGTCGCTGTCCGAACCCATCGGGAATCCACCTCTCCACATGTCGACCAAGGAGCAGACTAACCAGTCGGTATGTACGGACGGAAGGGGATGCCGCCAACCGTTGCGTGCGGCTCGTTCCCCGTCGCCCGCCCTCGCGCTACCGTGCGGGGCCAGGACACCGCGCGCGACCGGGCCCGGGAGGTACGCCGATGAGCCTGTCCAGACGGGGACTGCTGGCGGGGACGGGGACCGTGGCGGCCGGTGCCGTCGCCGGCGCGGCCCCCTCCCCCGCCGTGGCCGCCCACCG
>NZ_JBJHPC010000946.1:0-1627 GCF_045257485.1 Streptomyces sp. YS-3
CGCCAGCCCCAGCCCCGCGGACCCACGTCCGTCATGGCCTTCGCACCGGCGGCCGAGCGCCGTCTCCCGACGGTCGCGCGGCGGCCTGTGTGTCGGTCAGCAGTCGGCTCGGAGGTGGGCAGGGGAGTCCTGAGGCCCATGATGTACCGGATCCTCTTCCGTCCGGACGGACTCGACGCCGCGTACGCGCGCCGACTCGTCGCAGAGGCCCTCGCCCAGACCGGGCCAGGACCAGGTGGTCGCAGCGGCGGAGGTCGACCCCCCGGCCCCGTACACCTGCGACGCGTGGCTCGCCGCCCTCGCCGCCCGGCTGAGGTCCACCGCCTGAGGCCCGGCACTCCCGCCCCGTACCGCGTTGCCAGGGCGAGATTCGGCAAGCTGTCGTGCGCAACGAATTCGGGCTGGTCATTGCCCTGTTTACCCGTCCCGATCATGGCTCTGCCCCAGACATCGAGCGTCGCGTCGCTGAGATCCCTGACGGTCCACTTAGAGATCATCTCATTTGGCTGGGTATGCTGCTGGTCGTGTCGGGGATCGTTGAGCGGCTGGTGCCGGACGAGTTGTGGGAGCTGTTCCAGCGGGTGGTGCCGGAGGCGCCGTCGCGACCTCAGGGTGGTGGCCGGCGTCGGCACGGCGACCGCGAAGTACTGGCCGCGATCGTGTTCGTGGCGACGTCAGGCTGCACGTGGCAGCAGTTGCCGACCGCCTCGTTCGGGCCGTCCGGCGCGACAGCCCACCGGCGCTTCACGGAGTGGACGAAGGCCCGCGTGTGGGCCAAGCTGCACCGCCTTGTCCTCGACGAACTCGGCGCCCGCGGCGACCTGGACTGGTCCCGCTGCGCGATCGACTCGGTGAACATGCGGGCCCTGAAAAGGGGGACCTGGCAGGTCCGAATCCTGTCGACCGGGGCAAGTACGGCTCAAAGATCCACCTGATCACCGAGCGGAACGGTCTGCCCCTGTCTGTCGGCATCTCCGGCGCCAACGTCCACGACAGCCAGGCCCTGATCCCGCTCGTGAAGGGCATACCGCCGATTCGATCCCGGCGATGCCCCCGACGACGCAAGCCCGAGAAACTGCACGCCGACAAGGGATACGACTACTCCCACCTACGACGATGGTTATCCCAGCGGGGCATCCGGCACCGCATCGCCCGAAAGGGAGTCGAGACCTCACAGCGGCTCGGCCGGCACCGGTGGACCATCGAACGCACCATGGCATGGCTCGCTGGATGCCGTCGCCTCCACCGTCGCTACGAGCGCAAAGCCGAGCACTTCCTCGCCTTCACGAGCCTCGCCTGCACCCTCATCTGCTACCGCCGGCTCGCCAAATGAAATGACTTCTTAGTATTGCAACGGCGCTTGCCGTGACTGGTGGGCAGGTGTCATGGGCTGTTTCCGCGTCGTTTGTGGTGACTGATGCGGGCCTGGTGCTGGCGTCGGCGTCGCCAGGGGCCGAACTCGACGCCCGGATCAAAGCCCGCTTCCGCCGGCACCGGGACGCCGAGATCATCCTCCCGCTGCCCGGCATGGGCCCCACCACCGGTGCCGAGTTCGTCGCCGCGACCGGCGGGGACCTCACCGCCTTCGCCAGCCCCGACCGCCTCGCCGACTTCGCCCCAGCCCCCC
>NZ_JBJHPC010000947.1:0-1617 GCF_045257485.1 Streptomyces sp. YS-3
CCCAGGATCAGCCGGCCACGCCTCGTAGCGCCATTGCCACCGCTGCCTCCGTGATCACTGTCGGGTCTTCCGCCGCGCCCAGCTCGATGCGGCGGACCGCGGCGTCGACCACGCCTTGGAGGAGGGTCGCGGCCAGGCGGGGCTGGGTGTGGCCGAGGTCGCCCAAGGCCTCGACGATCATGGCGATGAGGCCGCCGTGGGCGGCGCGGATCTTCTCGCGGGCGCCGGCGTCCAGCTCGCTGGCGGAGATGGCGACGACGGCACGGTGGCGCTGGTCGCCGACGAGTTCCAGCTGGCGGCGTACGTACGCCTCGACCTTCTCCCCGGGGCTGCCCGCCCGCCGCATCGCGGCCTCGATGTCGGCGGCCCACTGCGGGAAGTCGACGGAGCAGAGCTCTTCGACGACGGCGGCCCGGGAACGGAAGTACTCGTACACGGAGGACCGGGCGAGACCGGTGCGCTCGGCCAGGGCGGGGAAGGTCAGGGCTTCGGTGCCGCCCTGGGACAGGAGGGAGCGTGCGGCGTCCAGCAGGGCGGCGCGCTGCATGGCGCGGTGCTCGGCCACTGAGGCCGCTCGAATCCTTGGCACCGCTCCACTCTAAGGCTGGGCCGGTGATCCGCGGAGGGTCGATTCGCCGGGGTGGGGCTCAGCGGCCCACGTCGGCCAGCTTGGCCCGCAGCTGGAGGACGGACTTGGTGTGGATCTGGCTGACGCGGCTCTCGGTGACCCCGAGGACGTTGCCGATCTCGGCGAGAGTGAGGCCCTCGTAGTAGTAGAGGGTGACGACCGTCTTCTCGCGCTCCGGCAGGGTGTTGATGGCGCGGGCGAGCAGTCGGCGCAGCTCGCGGTCCTCGGCGACCTCGACGGGGTTGTCGGCGGCGGTGTCCTCCAGGGTGTCCATGAGGCTGAGCCGGTCGCCGCCCTCGCCTCCGGCGTGCAGCAGTTCTTCGAGGGCGACCACGTTGGCGAGCGACAACTGGCTGAAGACGGAGTGGAGTTCCTCGACGGCGATGCCCATCTCGGCCGCGACTTCGTTCTCGGAGGGGGTGCGGCGCAGCTGTGCTTCGAGGGTCGCGTAGGCGCGCTCGACGGCGCGGGCCTTCTGTCGTACGGAGCGCGGGATCCAGTCGAGTGCGCGGAGTTCGTCGATCATCGCGCCGCGGATGCGTGTGATGGCGTAGGTCTCGAACTTGATGGCGCGTTCGATGTCGAACTTCTCGATGGCGTCGATGAGTCCGAAGACTCCGGAGGAGACGAAGTCGGCCTGTTCGACGTTGGGCGGCAGACCTACGCTCACGCGGCCCGCGACGTACTTGACCAGCGGCGAGTAGTGCAGGATCAGCTGTTCGCGCAGGCGCTCGTCGCCGCTGTTCTTGTACGAGCGCCACAGTTCGTCGACGGACGAGGGCGCCGGTGGTCGCACGGTGCCGCCGGCGCGGGCAGCGGGGGGAGCTGCCGTGCGATCAGACCCGGAGGTGTGCTGGGGCATTCGTTGCCTTGAGCCGTTCTGGTGTGACGTGAGCGGGGGGATTCTCTCTGCTGCGGGGTTCTCGTGAGCGTAGCGTGACCGGCTCGTTGCGGTGCGCGAACGTCGGGGGATCGGGGCGGTCCGGGAC
>NZ_JBJHPC010000948.1:0-1616 GCF_045257485.1 Streptomyces sp. YS-3
GCCCCGCCCCGCTCGCCACCGCACCCGTCTGCCCGGCCGACCCGCCCGCCGGGGAGCTCGACCCGACCCGGCTGCCGCCGCCACCGCCCGGCGCGGTCGAGGGCCGGCTGGGCGCCTCGCTCTGTGTGGTGGCCGTGGGGTACGCCACCGTCCACAAGCTCGGCAGCGCGATGGTCGTCAACGATCCGCACGGCCGTCCCGGCCCCATGCACCTCAACCTCGGCAAGCGCACGGTCAGCGCCCCCGACTACGACGAGTCGGACTCGGTGGGCCTGCTCGGCTTCCCGGACGCCCCGTCCACCTTCCTCACCTTCGGTTTCCAGCCCACCAGCGCGCTGGTCACCTTCGAACCGGAACCGGTCACCGTCGTCAACGTCCGGCGCGGCGAGACGTTCACCACCACCATCGCCTACCGGCAGTACCTGCGCCTCCACGACGTACGCGTCAACGGCGTACCCCTGGAGGTCGGGCCGAGCTGCCGCACCGCCCGGCCGTTCGACACCGTCCTGAGCGGGGCGTACAACTTCCTGACCGGCGGGGTCCTCGACGGCCGGATCACCATTCCGCCCTTCGCCGGCTGCGGCAGCCGGGGCGAGGACCTGTCACCGCTGTTCACCGCCGCCCTCTCCGGCCCGGGCAACGCCGTCCGTATCCGGCAGGGGCAGCTCGCGGGGGCCGGCAGCGCCCCGCCCGTCCCCGAACTGCCCCCGCGCTGAGGAGCCGCGAAGCCATGGGAATCGACGTGGTCGTCGAGGGGCTCACCAAGGCCTTCGGACGGCAGACCATCTGGCAGGACGTCACCCTCACCCTGCCCGCCGGGGAGATCAGCGTGATGCTCGGCCCCTCCGGCACCGGCAAGACGGTGTTCCTGAAAGCGATCGTCGGACTGCTGCGGCCGGACCGGGGCCGGGTCCTGGTCGACGGCGTCGACATGGCCAACAGCCGCGAGAAGGACATCTACGAGGCCCGCAAGCGCTTCGGACTGCTCTTCCAGGACGGCGCGCTCTTCGGCTCGATGAGCCTCTTCGACAACATCGCCTTCCCGCTGCGCGAACACACCAGGAAGAAGGAGTCGGAGATCCGCCGGATCGTCATGGAGCGCATGGAGGTGGTGGGGCTGGCGGGCGCCGAGCGGAAGCTGCCGGGCGAGATCTCGGGCGGGATGCGCAAACGGGCCGGGCTCGCCCGGGCGCTCGTCCTCGATCCGCAGGTCATCCTCTGCGACGAACCGGACTCCGGCCTCGACCCGGTGCGCACCTCCTACCTCTCCCAGCTCCTCATCGACATCAACACCCAGCTCGACGCGACCATGCTGATCGTCACCCACAACATCGACATCGCGACCACCGTCCCCGACAACATGGGGATGCTGTTCTGCCGCGAGCTGGTTGCCTTCGGCCCCCGGGAAGTGCTGCTGACCAGCGACGAGCCGGTCGTCGAGCAGTTCCTCGCAGGACGCCGGGCCGGGCCCATCGGCATGTCGGAGGAGAAGGACCGGGCGACCCTCGCCGAGGAGGCCTCGCACGCCCCGGCCCCCGGCCCGGCCGCCGACCGCGCCGAACGGGATCGTCACCAGCATCGCGGGCAGGATGGTGACACTGGCGATGAACCAGAAC
>NZ_JBJHPC010000949.1:0-1610 GCF_045257485.1 Streptomyces sp. YS-3
GCGTGGGCGTGTCCGTCGTGGGTGCGGGGGTCGGGGCCGTCACAGGTGCTTCACGCCTTCCGGGATCTCGTAGAAGGTCGGGTGGCGGTAGGGCTTGTCGCCGGCCGGTTCGAAGAAGGAGTCCTTCTCGTCGGGGGAGGAGGCGGTGACGGCGTTGGAGGGCACCACCCAGATGGAGACGCCTTCGGAGCGCCGGGTGTAGAGGTCGCGCGCGTTGCGCAGGGCCATCTGGGCGTCCGGGGCGTGCAGGCTTCCGGCGTGGGTGTGGGACAGTCCGCGGCGCGAGCGCACGAACACCTCCCACAGCGGCCAGTCGTGTGTGGTCATGCCGTTGCCTCCCCGTTCCTGTGGTGCTTGGTCGCGTACGCGGCTGCCGCGTCGCGGACCCAGGCGCCTTCCTCATGGGCGCGGCGCCGTTGGGTGAGCCGTTGTTCGTTGCAGGGGCCGTTGCCCTTGAGGACGTCCCAGAACTCGGTCCAGTCGATCGTCCCGAAGTCGTGGTGTCCGCGCTCCTCGTTCCACCGGAGGTCGGGGTCGGGGAGGGTGAGGCCGAGTGCTTCGGCCTGGGGGACGCAGATGTCGACGAAGCGCTGGCGCAGTTCGTCGTTCGAGTGCCGCTTGATCTTCCAGGCCATGGACTGTGCGGAGTGGGACGACTCGTCGTCGGGCGGGCCGAACATCATCAGTGAGGGCCACCACCAGCGGTCCACCGCGTCCTGTGCCATCGCGTGCTGCTGCGGGGTGCCCTGGGAGAGGGCGAGGAGCAGTTCGTAGCCCTGGCGCTGGTGGAAGGACTCCTCCTTGCAGACGCGGACCATCGCCCGTGCGTACGGCCCGTAGGAGCAGCGGCAGAGGGGGACCTGGTTGGTGATGGCGGCGCCGTCCACGAGCCAGCCGATGGCGCCGACGTCGGCCCAGGTCAGGGTGGGGTAGTTGAAGATCGATGAGTACTTCTGGCGGCCGGAGTGGAGTTTGTCGAGCAGTTCGTCGCGGCTGACGCCGAGGGTTTCGGCGGCGCTGTACAAGTACAGCCCGTGGCCGGCCTCGTCCTGGACCTTCGCCATGAGGATCGCCTTGCGGCGCAGCGAGGGCGCGCGGGTGATCCAGTTGGACTCGGGCTGCATGCCGATGATTTCGGAGTGGGCGTGTTGCGCTATCTGGCGGACGAGTGAGGCCCGGTAGGCCTCGGGCATCCAGTCGCGCGGCTCGATGCGCTCGTCGGCGGCCACCGCGGCGTCGAACGCGGCCAGGTACGCCGACGTGTCCTTCTCGTCCGCCGTGGGTGAGCCGTGCTTGTTGGTGCCGGTCTCCGCGGTCACTGCCGTCATCCGAGCCCCCTGCCGAGCTGTCGATTCCGGGCCGTCCGCCGGGCCACTCGCGCCCGACCGATCGTTCGGTCCATTGACTTCAATGGTGAGTCGACGGCCCGTAGGGTGTCAACCCTGTGGATAACCCAGTGGAGCCGAGCGGGATCGGGGCGGGATGGATTCGTACGACGAGAAGGACACGTCGGCGTACCTGGCCGCGTTCGACGCCGCGGTGGCCGCCGACGAGCGCATCGAGCCGCGCGACTGGATGCCCGAGGCCTACCGGGCCTCACTCGTCCGCCA
>NZ_JBJHPC010000950.1:0-1607 GCF_045257485.1 Streptomyces sp. YS-3
GAGTGGTCGAGGAAATGCCCGTGTCCGAGGTCAGCCGGCCAGCTGGCTCTTCACCGCGGCCGAGACCCGGCCGCCGTCGGCCAGCCCGGCCACCTTCGGCTTCACGATCTTCATCACGGCACCCATGGCCCGCGGCCCCTCGGCACCCGCGGCCCTGGCCTCCGCCACGGCCTCGGCGACGATCGCGTCGAGCTCCTCGTCGGACAGCTGCTTGGGCAGGTACGCGTCGAGGATCTCGCCCTCGGCGCGCTCCTTGGCCGCCGACTCCGTACGGCCGCCCTGCTCGAACGCCTCGGCCGCCTCGCGCCGCTTCTTCGCCTCCTTGGCGATCACCTGCAGCACCTCGTCGTCGGAGAGCTCGCGGGCGCTCTTGCCCGCGACCTCCTCCTTGGCGATGGCGGTGAGGGTCAGTCGCAGCGTCGACGAGCGCAGTTCGTCGCGCGCCTTCATGGCGGTGGTGAGGTCGTCCTTGAGCGTGGCCTTGAGCGTGGTCATGCGCCCAGTGTGGCAGGTGGCGCACCCGGGGCGCGTGCCAGTTTCACGCGGGGAGCGCGGCCCCCGGGCGCGCGCGGGCGCGGCCCGGGGCGTACGTACCTCCCTCCGCGCGTCTGCGACGATGGAGCGCATGCACGCGCGATACGGGATTCCCTTGAAGGCAACGGCGGCTCTCACGGCGATCGGCGCGGCCGGCGTAGCCTACGCGGCGGGCTTCGAAGCCCGCTCGTTCCGGCTGCGACGGGTGACCGTCCCCGTACTGCCGAACGGGATGAGGCCGCTGCGCGTGCTGCAGGTCTCGGACATCCACATGGTGAGCGGCCAGCGCAAGAAGCGGGCGTGGCTGCAGTCGCTGGCGGGGCTGCGCCCGGACTTCGTGGTCAACACGGGCGACAACCTGTCGGACCCGGAGGGCGTACCGGAGGTCCTGGACGCGCTGGGCCCGCTGATGGAGTTCCCCGGTGTGTACGTCTTCGGCTCGAACGACTACTACGGCCCCAAGCTGCGCAACCCCGCCCGCTATCTGCTGGAGAAGGTCCAGGGCAAGCACGGCCTGAACGGCAACCCGCCGGCGGTCGGGGTGATCCACAACCCGTGGGAGGACCTGCGGGACGCGTTCGACACGGCGGGCTGGGTGGGCCTGAGCAACACGCGGGGCCGACTGAAGCTGGAGGGCCTGGAGCTGGCGTTCACGGGCCTGGACGACCCCCACATCAAGCGCGACCGGTACGCGGAGGTGGCGGGCGGCCCGGAGAAGGACGCGGACCTCTCGATCGCGGTGGTCCACGCCCCCTACCTGCGCACCCTGGACGCCTTCACGGCCGACGGCTACCCCCTGGTCCTGGCCGGCCACACCCACGGCGGCCAGCTGTGCGTCCCCTTCTACGGGGCCCTGGTCACCAACTGCGACCTGGACACGGACCGGGTGAAGGGCCTCTCCACCCACGAGTCCGGCGGCCACCGCTCCTACCTGCACGTCTCAGCAGGCTGCGGCACAAACCGCTACACCCCGGTCCGCTTCGCCTGCCCCCCGGAAGCCACGCTCCTCACACTCACGGCACGGGGCTGAGCGCGTACGGGTATGGCGGGGGGCAGGCGAAGCGGACCGGGGT